>JAAYKT010000403.1 GCA_012522255.1 Clostridiales bacterium | reverse complement strand
TTTCCATGAAGTTTTTCAAAGCCTTTTTGGTATCTCCCGTGGCTTCCAATGCTATAGCAGCCTTTTTTAAGAAAATAGGCGCTGCCACCTCATTATCAAATCCAGCAGCTTTCATAAAGTATTTAATAGATTTTGCCGTTTGATCCAATTGAATATAACAATCACCAATGAGTCCAATAGTTGTGGCAGCTAAATAGTTATCACTCCCATCATAAGCTGATAAATAATGGATAGCATCCTCATAATTACCAAGATTATAATGAGCGATACCGGCATATGCTTTCGCTAAATTTCCGGAAGCTGTGAAGCGATATTTTGAACTAATAGCCTCTAATCCAATAGCCTCAAAGTCATCGCCTTGCAAAGCCAATTGGAATGAATCCCTTTCAAAATACTGTTGAGCCTTATACATTTCGTGTGCAGCAGTAGCAGAACGAGGTTTAACTATATAATTACTAACTGCTAAGAATACCATTACTAAAACGGCGATACCTATAACAGTATACATAATTTCTTTTTGATACTTTTCAATAAATGCTTCAGAGGCTGATAAAGCCTGTTCAACGTTTTCAAACTGATCTTGTTTGTTTTTGTTTTTCTTTGACATTGTAGTATTACTAATGATTGATGATTGAAAATTTTTAAAACGGCTACAAAAATACCAATTTATTTCGAATATGAAAAATATATATTGTGACAATACAATCATGAAAACCAAATGTACCTCTAAATGAAAATTATATGTGCATTTTATAATCATTGGATTGAGACTTTAATAAGAATTCCCTTGTTGGTATTCATGAACCCGTCGCTAAACAGCATTAGAAATTTTCTATGGTTTGAAGCGACGGGTGCTAATATCCCTCTCTATGACCGTCATCCTGAGCGATAGCGAGGGATCTCCTGCAAATACTTTGCTGTAAGTTAGCTACAGGCTTACGGTGGTATGGTGTCCGGAGGACGCAATATGATTAACCGTAAGATTTATCTTATGGTCAGTGTGGTAAAAGATAGGCTCTCCGCCCGTAGTGGCGGCACTATTATCTTCAAACTAAAAGAGTAGTACATTATATACCCGCACAAAACACTATCTCATATGAGACAATATTTAAGTCAGTCATAATTAACCATGAGATTCATTGATAACATTAGCTTCTAACCAATTTATTATTACCACTTCCTCCTAAAAAAATAGAAGATATTGAAGATATCGAAGAAGAGTATAAATAGAGCCGAGCATTTGATGTTCGGCTTTTCTTGTTGCTCAAGATACTTTTACAACAGTATTTGTAAGATATTTTTAGCTTTTTATATTATTACATAATTTTTTATGTAAAAACTTTTAGAAAACCTATATATACCATGTGTAGTTAAAGAATTATTACTATATTTGCAATACAAATGAACTTTGAAATAATGGCCGCATTGTTTTGGGATTGGAAAACTCAACACTTGACAACTATACCGAGTAATGTTTGCTTTTAATGGCGGGCTGCGCCTTCGGGTAAGTCTTCGACTCGGCAGATTACAGAGAAAGTAAGCATCTCGAATCGTTTTTACAGGAGTTTTCTTGATAAAAACAGTGCGGTTCATTATTTTTTATATCCCTCCCAACACACTATTTCACTTCAATTTTATTCTATTTTCAAAAAACGCTTGTTATTTTAAAAAATAAACATAGCTTTGCACCGAAGTAATACAT
>JAAYKT010000402.1 GCA_012522255.1 Clostridiales bacterium | reverse complement strand
AGGGGCGTGTTAAGGAAATTTTTACTCGCGACGAACGACGGGGTAAAACAAAAAGGGAGAAATATACCTTTACTGATGTGATAAAACGTCCGATGGATGTGGCAGAAAACACTTCAGATAAAACCTTATACATATCCAGAGCAAGCCAAATGGACAGAGAGGTGGCTAAAAATATTTTTAGCTATTTTCACCGCAGCTTTATTCTCAATTATGTGGGTTTTGGTGTTTCTGCCATTGAGCGCATTAGCATGGAGCATAAAAATCAACTTATTGAGGCACTCAGAATAGCTGATAACGATATTGAGGATGTTCGCATTAGGGTGCTTAAGAAGCCAACCAAAAGCGTACATGCTGATCTTACCAACATGACTTTGAGGGTTGAAGATGTGGTGCAAGACCACCTGCAGATAAGAACCTATCACAGGAATAATCCTGGCGTACCATTCGATCTTCTTAGTGAGGAGTCGCAGGGAACCATTAAGTTGTTCTTTATTATGCTAACCTTGCTTGATGTGGTAAAGAACAACAAAATTTTGCTTATTGATGAGATAGAGGAGAGCCTTCATCCTAAAATCATTGACTACATTTTCAATATTTTTAGAGCAGGTACTCATGCACAGCTGCTTTGTACAACTCATAATACCCAGTTTCTCAATTTGAAAAAGTTCCGCAAGGACCAAATCTATTTCACCAATAAGAAATTTGACGGCTCTACCGATCTTTATTCGCTATACGATTATAGTGATTTTCGTGACACCATGGATTTGGAAAAAGCTTATCTGCAGGGTCGCTTTGATGCTGTCCCCTTAGTAAATGATTCGCTCGAACATTTAAAGCACTTGTTGAATGATTAGCAAGCGACGAGAGCCTAAAGGGAAAAAGATAAATCCGCACTTTTGGGTATTTTGCGAGGGGAAAACTGAAGAGGCTTATATTAGGTATCTGCGTTCCGTGTACCGTTTGCCTATTGAGATTATCCCTAAAGTTTCAGGAAGTAGTATTAGTAGCAGCTACATAACAAGGTGCAAACAGGGCAAGCCTAAGCATAAAAAGGATAGAGATTTTTTGGTTTATGATGCCGATGTACCCGAGGTGATGGATAGGTTAAAAAGGATTACTTCTGCTATTCTTATAGCATCCAATCCGGCAATAGAACTTTGGTTTTTGCTACATTATAAGAATCAAGCTATTTTTATTTCGGAAAACGAGTGCATAGAACAGCTAAGCAAAAGGAATAGGAATACTTATAAAAAAGGGCAAATTGATGGTATGCTACAGGAAAAGCTGAGGGAGAAATATAAGGAGGCGTGCGCAAGGGCAAAGTATCTAACACTTTTTGACAATCCATCAACAAATTTTCACATTTTTATTGAAATCCTTGAGGATGTAAAGAAGAATAAATTATAGCGGTGTAGAGAAAAGAACTTATACATAAGATACCTAAATAGAAGCTGACGGTTATTCAGTCGAAGATTTTATAAGAGAGCAGATAGAAAGATCGGCAAAGTTAGTGACAAACAAAGTAACATTTCAATATTTGCTTTTACGGTAATCTCAAATTATTAAACTCTTGCTGTTTTTAGCAAAAAGCGTGTGCCTTCATACTTCAGGGCAAATACCAAATGTTTGTATAATGCCTCAATCTCAGTTAATTCGGAATTGTCCTCAGGCAAATATGATTTTGGAAGGATTCTCCATTCACCGGTTTCGTAGTTTTTATT
>JAAYKT010000401.1 GCA_012522255.1 Clostridiales bacterium | reverse complement strand
CTGCGTCTTTCAGGATTACCGCCCGGGGATCAGATATGGAATAGACAGCATGTCCTATCCCATAAATGAGTCCTGTGCCATCAAATGCTTCCTTATTGAGAATTCTGGTCAAATAGTTCTCAATCTCTACTTCATCGTCCCAGTTCTGGACCGTCTCTTTAAGGTCATCAAACATCTGTACTACCTTAACATTTGCACCCCCATGCCGGGGCCCTTTGAGGGATCCTAAGGCAGCTGCTATGACTGAGTAGGTATCGGTTCCAGATGAGGTAACCACATGAGTCACAAAAGAAGAATTATTACCCCCACCATGTTCCGCATGCAACTCCAAGACCATATCCAGCAGTCTCGCTTCCAATGCTGTATAACGGCTATCCGAACGCAGCATGTGCAGTATATTTTCTGCTATACTCAACTCAGAATTGGGGCTATGAATATCGGGAGACTTATTGTGATGATAGTATGAATAAGCCTGGTAACCATAGACAGCCAAGGTAGAGATATTGGCGATTAGACGCAAACACTGCTCTACGATGTTGTCGATCGATATATCATCGGCTTTGTAATCATAACCATAAAGCCCCAACACACTTCTAGCCATGACATTCATAATATCAGTACTGGGGCCTTTAAAAATAATGTCCCGGACAAATCCTTCGGGCAGTTTTTGGTAATCAGCCAGCAAATGCTTAAACTTTTTCAACTGAGATTTATCAGGCATATCTCCAAATAGCAGCAAATAACTGGTCTCCTCAAAGCCGAAACGCTCTTCCGACCAAAAACCTTGGACAATATCTTTAATATCAATCCTGCGGTACATCAGCCTGCCGGGCACAGGTACCATTTCATTTTCATCAATAATATAAGAATGAACTTCGCCGATCTCAGTAAGTCCGACCAGGACTCCTTGCCCTTCGATATCCCGCAGTCCGCGCTTTACAATATATTTTTGATAATGCTCCTCTTTGATAATGCTGCATTCCTTGGCCATAACAGATAATTGCGCTAACATTTCTTCTTTATTATTCATACTATCTAATCTTTCCATATAACATCTCCTGTTTTAGGTTCCTATAAATAATACATTATTATGGTACCAGAAAAGGAGAGGTAATTAAAGAGCAGACCTGACTGCCTTATGTAGGCAATCAGGTCTGCTCTTTTTAGCGTTCAGGCCCAGCCAACTACCCCTTTCGGTATAGCGCCACCCGAGACTTAATGGCGTAAATAGGAGTCTAAAACACCACATTGTCTCAATTAAGCCTTGTACCCCTGCAGATTATATGAACTGTGAACAATTTTGAATTTGTTTGACTTATTTATCAAGGGTTTCAATTCATAGACAGGAGAATACCTTTGCAGTGCTGTAGCTAGTTCGATAACTCCTACAACTCCACAGAGTGTGGCTAATCCACCAGTTATTATCTGACTGCCGGAAAGAAAAAAGAGACTTAAACAAAGTACGATACGAATCCTAACTCCATTCTTGCTTATCATTGTATCCACCCTCCTTTCATGTCAAAAATCTTACTTTGCAGATTCCATATGCTACGCTTAGGTAGGCATAGTCACTTAGCCTCAATTATGTTGCAGCTTCTCAAGATAACGAGATATTTTTTTTGTTGCACTATAACTATAGAAGAATTGCAAGTTCCGTGCCTATTTTGGAGTTGGTTTAGCCAAAAATATACAATGCCCTTAGATCAAGACATTCTAATCGATAATTTTAATATTCTTACCTACCGGTTAAGTGTATTGAGCAATCCTAAAAGCGTAACTTTCCTGCGCCATTCTTTATTAAGGTTACGCCTTTGTGACACCTCCAATAATAGTATTGAAGATAAAAATAGCTGGGTATCTATTTGTTTTTGCCAGGCAAGATATAAGTCCGCAGCGGTTTGTTATGCCATTGAACAGTGTTTACAAATCAAATAAGCATATGGTAAAATATGATAAGTTTAAAGGGAGTAGCTAATTATGGTAAAGTCAACAATACGACCTTCTCGGTTTGGCTTTACAATCCGGATAAGCAGGACTTTTAGCATAACTCATGTTCGGAAGTTATGTTAGACGTCCTTTTACTTTGCCTATAATTAGAATTTAGGTTTGGGGGACAATATATCCTATGGATAGTTATAGAGCAGATAAAACAATCAATTATCACACCCTGCCCATTGAAGATGTAAAGGCAAAGCTCAGAACTGCCGATTCCGGCCTGAGTGAAGCTGAAGTTGTCCTTCGCCGGGAGCAATTCGGAAAAAACCAGCTACAGGAAAGTAAAAAGAAGACCTTGGGTGGAATGTTTATAGCGCAGTTTAGGGATGTGATGATCATTGTTCTGCTGGTAGCAGCAGCCATTGCCGGTTTTTTGGGTGAATTGGCCGATGCCATAATAATTGGCCTGGTGGTGTTAATAAATGCAACTTTGGGTGCGGCCCAGGAAAGTAAAGCAGAAAAAGCCCTGGAAGCTTTAAAGAGCATGGCATCGCCACAGGCCCGGGTATTAAGAAATGGAGAAATGCAAATCCTGAACACAGCCGATATTGTACCCGGCGATATCGTGCAATTTGAGGCTGGCGATTTTGTTCCT
>JAAYKT010000400.1 GCA_012522255.1 Clostridiales bacterium | reverse complement strand
CTTATAAGTAGCCATGACAATACCTTTTTCATTTTTTCTCCCCCTTTTGGATTAAATTATTATATTTTTTATTTTGTTTAATACATATTATAGCAGTTTACCTCTGCATTTTATATCTATTTCTATTTTCAAGGTAGTCCCTCCTAATATATTGCTGCACTTTACAGCCATCCCTTTTTTGTTAAAATATCTTATTGGATTAATGGTTGTACTGTTAATCTTTCTCCAATATTTCGCAATTTCTTTTTAATATTTTCTTGCCACGCCATGCAAAAGACCTATTTCTATATTTTTTATCAAATTCCCTATGGGATATTTGGCTCATTTCCCTGCAATCCAAATTGTAAATAAGATTTGTATTAAATTCTTCTATCGGGGTTTCTTCTATATTCTCATTATGGGGGCAAACATCCTGACAGACATCGCAACCCCAAATAAGATTGTGCTTTTTCAATATTTTTGTTTCCTCATCATTAAGCTCACCTTTCTTTTGGGTTATATAGGACTTGCATTTCAAGGGATTTATTGTGAAATTGCCTGATATACATTGTCCGGGACAGCTTTCTATACACTTACCGCACTTGTTACAGGTGCGTTCATCCGGCTCATCCGGCATAAACGGATAGTTGTTAATGATATAACCTATAAACACATAGGAACCATATTTTTCATTTATTATATGACCGTTAAGACCGCGAAAGCCCAACCCTGCCTTATAAGCCAAATATCTTTCGTCTAATGGCCCCGCATCAACATAAGCTTTGTATTGAAAACCCTTAATGTTTTCTTTTAGATATTCACCTATGGCAGTGAGTTTTCTTTTAATTATAATATGATAATCTACCAAATAAGCATACTTTGACAGGTTGGAGCCTTCTGCCGTACCAACATAATAAGGAAAAAGGCAGACAATAACTGATTTTGCTTGAGGCAGGCTTAAACGCGAATCTATTCGCCTGTCAAAGTCCTTTTCTTCAAATCCGGTAATGTATCCTCTTTCAATCTGTCTTTTCCATATCTCCCCGAAATCTTTATAAGGTCCCGGCCCTGCAACTCCCACATATTCAATTTGAAGTGTATTGCAAAATTCAATCAGTTTTTCTTTCATTTTTTCACCTATAAATATCACTTTTGAGGTTAATTGAAGTAATTTATTTTAATTCTATTTTTTCATTTTCGGGATTAACCTTGCCTCTATCGCTCGGTGCATTTATAATGAGTATAGCGCTTTTTCTAAAATTCATCAAAATAAACACTGATTTTAATCAAATTTTAATTTTTATTATATATGTTTCAAACCAACGGTTACTATAATGGAACCAGATAAAACGATAGGAGGTTATTTTATGGTAACTTTAGATCAGGTAGAGAAATTACGCCAGAGGGCAAATGTTTCTTATGATGAAGCCAAAATCGCCCTGGAGGAGGCTGACGGTGATATCCTTGAAGCCATTATTAGCTTAGAGAAAAAGAACCGGATTAAGCCACCCGTAGGCGGAGGCTATTACAATTCACAAATGTACAAGGATAAAAAAGAAGACAGTGGCAAAAGACATAACCGCAGGCATGAAAATGAACGGCATTTTAAAGAAACAATCCATGGGTTGGCTGCTTGGATCAAAAAAATGGTAGGCAAGGGAAACCGTAATCACTTTGAAGTTGTAAAAAATGGTGAAAACATTATATCAATACCTGTCACCATATTAGCTATAGCCCTGATTTTTGCATTTTGGGTTACCTTACCCCTTGCAGTAGTAGGTCTTTTCTTTGGATTCAGGTATACATTCAACGGGCCTGATTTGGGCAAAGACAGCATAAACAAGGCAATGGGGACTGCTGCTAATGCTGCAGAAAATCTTAAAAAAGAGTTTAAAGGTGAGTCGGATGAGGAGAATTCTAATAGTTGAGGATGAAGAAAAATTAGCCCGTTTCGTTGAGCTGGAGCTCAAATACGAAGGTTATGAAGTGGATAAGGCTTTTAACGGAAGGGATGGGTTGGATCTTGCCAAAACTCATCCCTATGACCTTATACTTTTAGACATAATGCTTCCCGGGTTAAGCGGTATTGAGGTATTACGGCGAATACGTCAGTTTTCCGGCATTCCGGTTATTCTTCTTACTGCCAGGGATGGGGTTGTAGATAAAGTGACAGGCCTTGACGGCGGAGCCGATGATTACATAACAAAACCTTTTGCCATAGAAGAGTTATTGGCAAGGATACGAGCTGCCCTCAGAAAATCCCCGGCAGATAATAGATCTGAATCACCAGATGAACTGTCCGTTGGAGGTTTGAGCTTAGATCCCAAAAAAAGAGAGGTCCGCGTGAAGGATAGCTTGGTATATTTAACAAAAAAAGAATTTGACTTATTATATTATCTTTTAGAAAATAAAGACATAGTAGTTAACAGAGAAACAATATTAGAAAAAATTTGGGGTTATGACTTTTTAGGCGAAACGAATGCCGTAGATGTCTATATCAGATATTTAAGAACAAAAATTGAGGAACCTTTTGATTTAAAAATCATTCACACAGTCCGGGGAG
>JAAYKT010000044.1 GCA_012522255.1 Clostridiales bacterium | reverse complement strand
AGTGGGTCCGGCACATTAGCCTCTTCAAGTACTTCATCCGTGATATCAAATGTAGAAGGAACCATAACGAAAATATATTTTAAAGACGGAGACAGAGTCAAAGCAGAGGAACTTATCGCGGAATTAGACAGAGGTGAAGCGGAGCTGAATATTAAGAAACTGGAAAACAATATTGCCCAGTCCCTGCTATCAAAAGATCAACTGGTAAAATCCATGGGTAGCAGCAATATAACCTCACCCATATCCGGGGAAATTACAGATGTAAAATTCAAAGAGGGAGACACCATAGGCAAGGACGGTACACTGTTGACAATAACGAACAAAGCAGGACTTACACTTCTTCTGCCTTTCAATAATGCCTATGGAAATGAGCTTTATACAGGGCAAAAGGCTACGGTGTACATATTTGATACAGCTTTGGATGAGATGAACTCCGCAGAAGCCACTATATCTTTTGTCAGCTTATCGGATAAATCTGAGGAGAAAGTACAGACATATAATGTTGGGTTTACAATAGAAAACACCAATCAATTTGATGATACCATGATAGGCAGTGCAGAAATAAAGCTAAAGGATAAAACCTTAAAAAGCGTTGGAAGCGCCAGGCTTTCTTATGCGGAAAGCATCGGAGTAAAGACGGAAACAGGCGGTCTGATAAAAAACCTCAGTGTGGCTTTAGGTCAATTCGTTGAAAAAGGAGATTTCATTGGGGAAATTGAAAACACGGATCTCGCCATAGAATTGGAAACAAAAAACCTCAATCTTGAGGATATGTATAATCAGCTTGAATATGCAAAGGAAAAATTAACCCGATATAAAATCTACTCAGCCATAGAAGGAACTCTGTCTGTGGAAAACATCAAAGCAGGCGACAACGTAAAATCCGGCCAAACTCTTTTCAACATATCCAATTATGACCTCATGGAATTCCAAATTTCCGTGGATGAACTGGATATTGCAAATATTGAAAAGGGACAATCGGTAAATATCACCGTAGATGCCTTGCCTGATACCAATACAAAACCTTTGGAAGGCAAAGTGACTAAAATTGCCTTAGAAGGTACCTCAAGCAACGGGGTGTCAACCTATCCGGTTACTGTTCAGCTGACAAAAAGCGATGAACGTTTAAAGGTCGGAATGAACGTGAACGGAGAAATAATAGTCAACGAAAAAAAGGACACACTTTACATACCGATTGAAGCAGTTCAAAAAAGAGGGAACACCACTATGGTATATGTAAAAAATCCTTCGGAAGATCAACCCGGTGACATGCAACCGCAATCAACCGGCAAGCAGCGCTATACGGAGGAACAACAACCTGCCTCCGGTGGAACAAGGCTATCGACTGCAGAAGAGCAAACTGCGGATGTCAGCGGGCAAGTTGAATATAATGGCAAACAGCAGTTTTCAGGCGGCAGACAAAGGCTTACCGACGGTGAAATCTCTGCCACCGATGAGCAGCCTATCGATAGTGAACATCTTGTTGACGTTGGGCAGCCTGTTGACGGTGGGCAGCCTGTTGACGGTAAACAGCCTGCTGATAGCGAGCAACCGACATCCTACGGTGAAAGACGGTTTTCAAGTAACACTGAACGGCAGTTTTCAGGTGAAGAACAACAAGGCGAGGGCTATTATTTTGGTTCTGTTATGAAAGTAGTGGAAATAGGTATCAATAATGACGAGTATATAGAAATAATAAGGGGTCTTAACGAAAGAGACATAGTCATACTTCCCCAATCCTACACGAGGTCCACAACATCAAATACACAAAACAACAGGTTTACCGGGGGCGGCGGCATGCAAGGCGGAATGCCCTTCAGTATGCCCGGCGGACAAAGAAGATGATGGGAGGTCTCAGAATTTGATATCTATTTTCAATATGTATAAAACTTATAAAATCAATCAGATAAAAATACACGCATTAAAGAACATAAACCTGCATATTCAAAAAGGAGAGTTTGCCGCAATAGTGGGACCCTCGGGTTCCGGTAAGACAACACTGATGAATATGATGGGCTGCCTGGATGTGCCCACATCCGGCTCCTATGTACTTGATAACGTGGAAACAAGCGAGATGAGAGACGATGAACTGGCGGAGATAAGGAACAACCACATCGGTTTCATCTTCCAAAGCTTTAATCTGATCCAAAAGCTTACGGCACTGGAAAACGTAGAACTCCCTCTTATCTACAGCGGAGTAAGAAGCAAGGACAGGCTGAATAAAGCTATGGCATCTTTAGAAACCGTAGGCCTTGAGGACAGATTTCACCATAAACCCAATGAGCTGTCCGGCGGTCAGCAGCAAAGGGTAGCTATAGCGCGGGCCCTGGTCAACAATCCTCCTATCATCCTTGCCGATGAACCTACGGGAAACTTGGATACAGCCTCCGGTAAAGAAATCATGGATATACTGAAAAAACTCAATGATAACGGAAGCACAATTATTCTGATAACCCATGACAATACCATTGCCGCACAAACCCACAGGGTCATAAGAATAAATGACGGTGAAATAGCGGTCAGGAAAGGGGAGGCGGTATAATGGGTTTTATCCAGGCCTTTAAAATGTCTGTCAAAAGCATAAAAGCCAACAAGGGAAGATCATTTCTTACAATGCTGGGAGTTATTATTGGTGTAGCCTCCGTAATATCCGCTGTTGCCTTTGCAAAAGGCAGCACAAAAAACATAACGGATTCTATACAAAAATTGGGCACCAATCTTATACAAATAAATATTACGGGCAGAAACAGCAATAGGAATATGTCTTATGAAGATTTAAAAAAATTTGCAGAAGAAAACTCGGACATTATTTCTGCCGTCGCCCCCCAATCAACTACCAGTGCCCGGGTGAAATACGGCACAAAAAACATGGATACAAATATAATTGCAACAACCCCTGAGTATGAAAGCATCCGAAACGTCCATGTTACTGAAGGCAGGTTTTTATTGGACTTTGATGTGGATTATAGGCAAAGCATCGCACTTATTGGAACGGCGCTGGTTAATGAACTTTTTAAAGGGCAGGACCCCATAGGTGAAAAAATAAAAATAAAAGGCCAAATCTTTAAAGTAGTGGGCGTGTTGGAAGAAAGAGCAAATGGGGCAACCCGCTCCGACGATGATCAGATAATAATCCCTATCACCTCATCCAGATTGGTCATCGGAAATTCCGCCATAAGGAATTTTTCCGCTGAGGCAGCAGATACGGATAAAGTAAAAACAGCCATGGAAAGTTTGAATACTTTTCTTTTCAGCATCTATAAAAATGAAAATGTATATAACGTATTTGACCAATCCCAAATGCTTGACACTTTAAACCAGGTGACGGACTCCATGATGATGGTGCTGGGGGGAATTGCGGCGATATCGCTTATCGTAGGCGGAATTGGCATAATGAACATAATGCTGGTATCCGTCACAGAGAGGACAAAAGAAATAGGCATAAGAAAAGCCATAGGAGCCAAAAGAAAAAACATTCTCACCCAGTTCATGATAGAAGCCACGGTAATTACGGGAATAGGCGGCATATTAGGCATACTTTTCGGGTTCTCCATAGTCAAATTCATCATAGGCGGCCTGAACATCGTCCCTCCGGTATATTCACTGCCTTGGGCATTAATTGCATTTGGAATATCCTTGCTCGTAGGCATCGTGTTCGGACTGTTCCCCGCCTACAAAGCAGCCCGCCTTAACCCTATTGAGGCCCTAAGGTCGGAATGAACTGTAACAAAACCTTTACATGCGAGGAGTGATACTGTGAAATATAAAATATTGATACTTATACTAATTTTTATATTACTGATGGGGATTACAATAAGCGCCGAAGAAAAACAAATCTATGAATTTGATGAAGCCCTAAATATAGTCATAAAAAACTCCCTGGACCTAAAGGCAAAGGACAAAGCCCTGAGCAAAGCCTATGATACTTTTGAAAGGCTGGACAAAGCATCCCCTATGTCAATTACGTTCAAAAATTCCAATTTTAAAAGATTCATAACAAGCCAGGTAGAACCCTTTGTAAAAGCCGAAGAAGCTTATCGAAAATACCGCCAGGCAATATTGGAAAGAGACAATTTCAAAACTACCATTGGCCTCAACCTCAGATCTGCCGTAATAGCTGTTGAAAACGCAGAAAAAGCCTTAAAGGAATCAAGTGCCAATAAAAAGGCTTGGGAAAACGAAATTAAATCACTAAAGCTGAAAATGGACAAGAACTTCATCACAGAAAAAGAATACGAAAACAAAAAATCTGAATTTGAAAAGAAAATAAAGGAAGCAGCCAAGTATGAGACTGCCCTGGATGATGCCTATTACAATCTCAACTTAATTTTAGTCCGGGAAAACAATAACGATATAGAGATAAATATAGTTATGGACATGATTTCCTTAGATGACCTTGATTTAAAACAGATTAAAAAAGAATTGATTGCGAAAGATCTGTCATTAACCCAAAAGAAAGACAATAGATACATGCAAAAGTTATATTATGATTTGGTTGACGAAGAAATCTCAAATTACAAAATAGAAAGACTTGCCGAAACAGTCAGGGAATATGTTCTTGAAACCTATGAGGAGGCTAAAATTAATTACGAAACTGCCAATTTGGAATACGAAAAAGCCCTTGCAAGCTTTGACAGAAATTTTGAAGAGATGATCCAAAACATCAAAGATATCATAGAACAGGCAGAGGAACTTGAAAAAGAATTATCGGTAGGACAGCAAAATGCAGAATTCATCAAAAGAAAATACGAAGCCAAACTTATAACAAAAGCCGAATATGATAACAAAATGAATGAACTGAATACACTCAAAGACAAATTGGATACGCTGCAAAAAGAGCTCAACCTAAAATTCGCCAAGCTGCTGTCCTAAGGAATTAGGGGTAGGATAAATCAAGTGGCCGGTTCTTATGTGCCGTTATTTGACACATAAGAACCGGCCACTTGTATTAACCTTGTCTGCTTAACCGCGGTATTTAAAATAACAATTCGGGCAAAGAGATTCGTATTCCACCTCTTCCACTCCTTCAATAGCAACTTGTTCGCCTTCAAACACGAATTTACCGTTAACTTTTCTGCCATTTAACATAGCTTTTTTACCGCATTTACATATGGTTTTCAACTCTTCTATGCTATGGGCAATCAGAAGGAGCCTTCCGCTTCCTTCAAAACCTTCCATCCTGAAGTCCGTTCTGAGGCCATAGCAAATAACAGGTATATCCAATTTACAAGCAACCATAAACAGTTGGTCCGCATGGGCCCTGCTAAAAAACTGTGCTTCGTCCACCAAAACACAATCTATTTTACCTTGGTTTTCGTTTAAATTTTTAACGACCTCATAAATATCATCATCTTTTTCTATCATACAATCCGCTTTTCTGGATACGCCAAGCCTGGAAACCAACATTTCCCCGCCTTTTGTATCCGTCTTGGGCTTAATAATCAATACTTTCATACCGCGCTCTTCATAGTTATAGGCAACTTGCAGCAAACTTGTGGTTTTGCCGCTGTTCATGGCGCCATATCTATAATAAAGTTTACTCATATCCGAATTCCCCCATGTTCCATACTTAAGCAAAGTTTTAAAGGCCTATAACATATTTTCAAAATCGGTCTAATAATACGATAAATATATGTACAATATCCAAAAAATCAAAATTCATGACCGCCATTTAATGTCACATTATAAAACATTTTTTATATACCTGTATAAAAGGTCCTCTTGCTTTTTAAGTATCAACTCTTCTGTCAGATATCTGCAAATACTGTTTTGTTTGATAATTCCTCAGCTTAAAAAACTGAGGTTAAAGCAGCTACTCTAACCTCAGTCTTCTATTCTTCAGTTTCAAGATTAAACTTTCTTTTGAATCTTTCAACTCTCCCGCCGGTATCAACAAATTTTTGTTTTCCCGTAAAGAAGGGATGACATTTTGAACAGATTTCAACTTTTATTTCTTCTTTAACTGAGCCGGTGGTAAATGTTTCACCACAAGCACACCTAACAGTAGCTTCCTGATATTTCGGATGGATTCCCTCTTTCACAAAACTCACCTCTTTCCGACCTTTGGATACACGATTTATTAGTGTTTTTAACTTTTTTATTATAGCATAATAATTTTTCTTAGGCAAATATATTTTTACGAAAAACCATGTACAGAAACACGACCAGGGGAAAAACCGGGGACCAGGGGGAGGGGACCAGGGGGACGGTTCTCCCGGTCGCTTTTTGGAGGCGACCGGGAGAACCGTCCCCCTGGTCCCTTCTTGGTCCCCTTGAAAGAAATTTGAAACTTTTGTCATATTAGAAGGACTTGTTTAATAAATGTAGAATATGTAAGTAGATCATATTTTTATATGACTCCGATTCCGTTAACCCAACGGAGGTTATCGGAACGTTAGGGCATGGGGAGAAATGCCCATACCTGCCACTATTGCAAAGGAGTCCATCTATTTGCGTATTATGCAAACAGATGGGCTTTTTGAATTTATAAAAGGAGGTGGAACCGACGTCAGCAGACGTCGGGGGAAATTGAGCAAAATTTTAATGATTGCCCCGGAAAAATGTACCGGCTGCAGAACCTGCGAATTGATTTGCACCTTCAACAGATCACAGGAATTCAATCCAAAACGTTCTGCAATTTCAGTCATGGCTTATGACGAAGCCTCTATATCAGTGCCAATCATGTGCATGCAGTGCGAAGACCCTTCCTGCATGAAAGTCTGCCCCGTAGGCGCTATAGTAAAGGCAGAAAACGGTACCGTACTGATTGATGACTCCAAATGTATCGGCTGCAAAATGTGCATAAGCGCTTGTCCTTTGGGTAACATAACCTACAATCCCAAAACCAAAACTTTGATTAAATGCGACCTGTGCGGTGGAGAACCTTTATGCGCGGAATTTTGTCCCTCGGGAGCCATTCAATACAAAGAAGCTACACCTACTAACCTTGAAAAGAAAAGAAAAATCGGACTAAAGTTTAAAGATTTATTTGGGGAGGTGGAATGCTGATGTTCGGTTTTACGGGAAAACTCTTAAGAGTTAATTTGACTGACAAAACAATTAAACGAGAAAATCTAAATATAAAAGATGCCCGGGAATACTTGGGCTCCAGAGGCTTGGGCACGAAAATAATGATGGATGAAGTAGATCCTAAGGTTGATGCCCTTAGCCCTGAAAACAAACTGATTTTCCTTACGGGGCCTTTAACAGGCACATTGGCAGCTTCGGCAGGAAGATACGAAGTAGTTGCAAAAGCGCCTTTGACAGGAACAATCGGTGCTTCCAATTCCGGCGGTCATTTTGGCCCTGAGCTGAAATATGCGGGCTATGACGGGATTATTTTTGAAGGCAAATCTGAAGAACCTGTTTACCTTTACATAAAAGATGATGCAGTCGAACTGCGTGATGCAAAACATCTATGGGGCAAAGACGTATTTGAAACTACCGACACTTTGCTCAGTGAGGTAGGCGAAGATGCAAGGATTGCCTGTATCGGACCCGGCGGAGAAAAATTAGTGCTCTTTGCAACAGTCATGAATGACAAACACAGAGCTGCCGGAAGATCCGGCCTGGGTGCTGTTATGGGCTCCAAAAACCTTAAGGCTGTTACCGTTGAGGGATCGGGATCCGTTGAAGTAGCACGACCGAAAGAATTTTTAGAAATTTGCAGAAAAGCAAGAAATCTGCTTAAGGACAATCCCGTTACAGGCGCCGGGTTGCCCACTTACGGTACACAGATACTCGTCAATATTCTAAACCAAAGCGGTGGACTTCCCACAAGAAACTGGCGAGACGGCGGTGTATTCGAATATGCCGAAGAAACATCCGGTGAAACATTAACCGATAAATACCTTGTTAAAAATAAAGGTTGCTTTGGCTGCAATATAGGGTGCGGAAGAATAACAAGAATACCTGATGGAAAGTTTAAAAGCTTTGGAGAGGGACCCGAATATGAAGCAGGCTGGTCCTATGGTGCAAATTGTGGCGTCAGAGATTTGGAAGCAATCAGCAAGGCCAATTTCACCTGCAATGAATTAGGTATCGATCCAATCACCATGGGTGCTACCATAGCCTGCGCTATGGAAATGTATGAAAAAGGAATATTGTCCAAAAAAGATTTAGGCTGTGCTCTTCCCTTTGGCGATGCAGAAGGTATCGTGGAATTTACAAGACTGACAGGCCTGAGAGAAGGTTTTGGAGATATTTTGGCGCAAGGTTCCTACAGAATGGCAGAACAATACGGCTGTCCCGAACTTTCCATGTCCGTGAAAAAACAGGAAATGCCGGCTTATGACGGCAGGGTTTTACAAGGCATGGGGCTTAACTACGCTACTTCCAACAGAGGTGGGTGTCACGTCCGAGGATATTTGACATCGCCGGAAATATTGGGTATACCCGCAAAGCTGGATCCTTTTGTAACCACCGATAAGGCCCCTTGGCTTAAAACTTTCCAAGACCTTACCGCTGTAGTGGATTCAGCCGGTATATGCCTTTTTACAACCTTTGCATTGGGGTTGCCGGAGATATCCGAAATGCTTAGAACCGGCATAGGTTTGGATTATACCGATGAAGAGATATTGCAAATGGGCGAAAGAATTTGGAATTTGGAAAAAATATTCAACCTGCAAGCCGGCCTTACAAAAGAAGATGATACTTTACCTGACAGGTTGCTCCATGAACCCATACCCTCGGGGCCTGCAAAAGGTTTGGTATCACAGCTTGATGTGATGCTCAAGGAATACTATGAGGTCAGAGGCTGGGATAAGGACAGTGTTCCCACAGAGGAAAAGTTAAAAGAATTATCGATACTGTAAGATAGATGGTCAGGGCATGCGGGGCAGGGCAAACAGGGATGGGGTAATGCTCCGCCCTGCATGACCAGAGGCCAGAGTCAAGAAGCAGATAAAAAGATTCTTCGCTTGCGCTCAGAATGACACGCTCCGAGATAGAACAGCATGTCGCGATATTGTCATCCTGAGGCACGAAGGATCCTGACAATTAAGACCTGCTATTACTTGACTGAATGTTGTCATCCTGAGGCTTGCCGAAGGATCCTGACACCAGAGTTATACCCTAACAGCTGACAGCGGAAAGCAGAAAGTGGAAAGTGGAAAGTAGCAGCGAAAATAAACCCGGTGCCCGGTGCCCGGCAGCCAAGAGCCTGATACAGATACGGAGTGATTTTATGAAAGTTCTATTTTTTGCTTATATAAGAGATTACACGGGAACAAAAGAGGTTTATGTAGAATATCACAAAAACTTAAGATCCCTTTTGCTTAAGCTATGCGAAATGTACGGACCCAAGTTCAGAAATAAGGTCTTTGCGGGGGACGATCTTAGCGATGAAATAATCATCTTAGTTAATGGCAGGAATATTGTCCACTTACAAGGCCTTGACTCATTGTTAAGCCCGGAAGACGAAATAAGCATCTTCCCCGTTGTTGCCGGCGGCTAAAGCACATAAACTAAAAGTTATGGACGGTGATGATTTTGTTTGAAAACTATCCCAAAGAACAAAGATACACCCTATCAATTTTGCAGGATTTGCAAAAAGAGTATAACTATATCCCAAAAGAAAAGCTGATTGAGCTATCTGAATATCTAAATGTTCCCATTTCAAAGCTTTATAGCATGGCAACTTTTTATAAAGCCCTGAGCCTCGAACCAAAAGGAAAAAACATCATAAAAGTCTGTGATGGTACCGCTTGCCATATCAGGTCCTCCCAAACTCTGCTGGATGAAATAGAAAATTCTTTAGGCATCAAGCCGGGAGAGACCACCAAGGATGGCAAGTTTTCTTTGGAAACAGTAAATTGCCTTGGTTCCTGCGCAATCGCACCTGTTATGGTTATAAACGATAAATATTACGGCAAGCTTACATCTAAAATGGTTCGGGAAATCCTCAAAGAATACGGCGGTGATGACAGTGAATAGAATGGTTTATGTTTGTTGCGGCACGGGATGCCTTGCAAACAACAGCATGGATGTATATAAAGAGCTGAAAAGGCTCATAGAAAAACATGAAGCAAACGCAGAAGTCAAAACCTATATAAAAGCCACCGGGTGTAACGGCCTATGCGAAAAAGGTCCTTTGGTGAAAATCCAGCCTGATAATATCTGTTACAGCAAAGTAAAAGCAAAAGATGCGGAAGAAATCGTCGTAAGAACTTTGCTTAAAAACGAAATAATTGACAGGCTTTTAATCTTTGATACTACAAAAGGAAAAAGAGTCATTTCCCATAAGGACACTGATTTTTATAATTACCAATATAAAATAGCTCTGCGAAACATCGGTGAAATTGATCCGGCAAACATAGAGGACTATATGGAACGTGATGGTTATAAAGCACTTGCCAAAGTACTGGAAGATATGACACCGGAAGACGTGATCACGGAGATAGAAAAATCCGGTCTGAGAGGCAGGGGTGGCGGCGGCTTTCCCACCGGTCGCAAATGGAGACAATGCGCCGGCTTTGATAATTTCCCCAAGTATGTCATTTGCAACGGCGACGAAGGAGACCCCGGTGCTTTTATGGACAGGAGTATCATGGAAGGCGATCCGAGCACCGTAATAGAAGGGATGACCATTTGCGCCTACGCCGTCAAATCCAACAGAGGTTTTATCTACATTCGAGACGAGTACTCTTTGGCTTTAAAAAATATGAAAACCGCTCTTAAACAAGCAAGAATCAAAGGTTTTTTAGGTAAAAACATTATGGACAGCGGTTTTGATTTTGACATAGAGATAGTCAGAGGCGGAGGCGCCTTTGTCTGCGGTGAATCCACGGCTTTGATGCAATCCATTGAAGGAAATGTAGGCGAACCCAGGGCAAAATACATACATTCTGTAGAAATAGGTCTTTGGGGGCAGCCCACGATACTCAACAATGTGGAAACCTGGGCTAACATCCCGGAGATTATTATAAAAGGCAGTGAATGGTTCAACACCATAGGCACGGCAAACAGCAAAGGTACAAAAGTTTTTTCCCTGGTGGGGAAGGTAAAAAATACAGGACTTGTAGAGATACCAATGGGCATGAACTTAAGGGACCTTATTTTTAAAATAGGCGGCGGAATTATCAAAGATAAAAAATTCAAGGCAGTGCAAACCGGGGGTCCCTCGGGAGGTTGCATTCCCGAAAGCCTCCTTGATATCCCCGTGGATTTTGACTCGTTAAAAAAAGCCGGCTCCATGATGGGTTCCGGGGGCATAATCGTCATGGACGAAAGGACATGCATGGTGGACGTGGCAAGATACTACATAAATTTTCTTTCAGAAGAATCCTGCGGCAAATGTGTGGCCTGCCGAGAAGGTATCAAACGGATGCTGGAAATATTAACGGATATTTGTAATGGCAAAGGTACGGAAGGTGATCTGAATATATTGGAAGACCTATGCCATACCGTTGAAAGCGCCTCCCTATGTGGACTGGGCAAAACAGCACCCAACCCGGTACTGACCACGTTAAAATATTTCCGAGATGAATATTTGGCACATATCAATGATAAAAAATGTCCCGCAGGCGTATGCAGAAACTTAACCGTTTTTAAAATAGATAAAGACCTGTGCACCAGCTGCGGCGTGTGTGCAAAAAACTGTCCCTCTTCTGCCATAACGGGACAAAAAAGTGTTCCCTACAGCATTGACCAATCCCTTTGCATTAAATGCGGCAATTGTATGGAAGTATGCAGATTCAATGCAGTAAAGATAGAAAGGGAGGCGAAGGTATGAAGATAATAATTGACGGAATAGAATGTGAAGCCCAAAGCGGTGAAATGCTCCTTCAGATTGCCAAAAGAAACGGTATCTTTATACCCACTCTATGTCACAGCGATGCTTTACCGGGGTTAGGAAGCTGCAGATTATGCATTGTGGAAATAGAAGAAAAAGGGCATAAAAGAATTGTTGCCTCCTGCCTGTATCCCGTGAGGAGCGAAATCGTTGTATACACGCACTCGGAAAAAATTAATTTTATGAGGAAAAATCTGCTTATGCTTCTATATGCCAGAGCTCCTTTGGACGATACTATAAATAAATTGCGAAAAGAATACGGTGTGGCTGATGATATCAGATTTTCGGGGGATCCCGATGAACATTGCATCCTCTGTGGATTATGCGTGAAGGCTTGCGAGGAAATGGGCAGTTTTGCCATATCAACGGTTATGAGAGGTGTGACAAAAAAGGTTTCCACGCCTTACGATGAACCTTCCGCACCATGCATCGGCTGTGCCTCTTGTGCCCATGTATGCCCTACCGATGCTATAAAAGTCACAGAAAAAAATGGAATAAGGACTATATGGAATAAAGATTTTCAACTTGTTAAATGTGAAAGATGCGGCAAACCCTTTGCAACAGAAGAACAATTGGAATATAACAGAAATAAACTAAGTGAAAAAGAATTGGAATATGAATATTTTTGTGAAGGCTGTAAAAAGGTTCTGATCAGCGGAAAGTTAAAAGAAATATATCGCGATGCATAAAAACCAACCAGGGGGTTGAAAACCAACCAGGGGGACGGTTCTCCTGGTCGCTCCCAAAAAGCGACCGGGAGAACCGTCCCCCTGGTCGTTTTCGTTTACCGTAGATTTTGTCTTATCCAGAATTCCGTTACTTCTTTATTAGTCTTATATCTCATCATATTATTTATAATAAAATCCGTAACTTCCGTATCGTTACCTGTTGCAAGGGCTCTTCTCACTTTAATAACCGCCTCGTATTCCGTTGGGCTCAACAGATGTTCTTCTCTCCTGGTACCCGATTTATTCATATCTATAGCCGGGAATATACGTTTTTCCTGAAGTTTTCTGTCTAAATGTATTTCCATATTGCCCGTGCCCTTGAACTCCTCAAATATTACGTCATCCATCCTGCTCCCCGTATCCACAAGAGCCGTTGCAAGAATGGTAAGGCTCCCGCCTTCTTCTATGTTACGGGCTGCACCGAAGAACTTCTTGGGCTTATAAAGAGCACCCGGGTCCAACCCGCCGGACAGTGTCCTCCCCGTTGGTGCTATAGTCAAATTATAGGCCCTGGCCAATCTTGTTATGCTGTCAAGAAGAACAACAACATCTTTCTTTTGTTCCACAAGCCTCTTTGCCCTCTCCAAAACTATTTCCGCCACTTTGCAATGGTGTTCCGGCATTTCGTCAAAAGTAGAATATATTACATCGCCCCTGATGGAACGTTTCATATCCGTTACTTCCTCAGGCCTTTCATCAATCAAAAGCACTATCAATTCTATTTCGGGATAATTCTTTGAAATGCTGTTGGCAATCTTTTTAAGAAATGTTGTTTTTCCTGCTTTCGGTTGGGAAACAATCATGCCCCTTTGACCTTTGCCTATAGGTGCCAAAAGATCAACGATTCTGGTGGATAAATCTTTGGGATCCGCTTCCATCACTAATTTTCCTTTTGGATATATAGGCGTCAAATCCTCAAAATCCGGTCTTTTTATCACCGATTCGGGTTCATCACCGTTGACTCCGCGTACATATAAAAGTGCCTGAAACTTTTCCCCTTCTTTGGCCGCTCTGGTTATGCCTGTTATTCTGTCACCTGTTCTGAGGTTAAATCTCCTTATTTGAGAGGGTGATATGTAAATATCCCTGTCCCCTGATTGGTAGTTATCCGACCTTAAAAAACCAAAACCTTCCTGGTGGATTTCCAAAATACCGTCGGCTACCCCGCCTCTTTCTACATCTTTGGATTCGAAAAATTTTCTTTCCTCTTCGTTCAGCGGTTTTTCAGGTTCGGGTATTATTTCCTGGCTTTTCTCAGGTTCCACCGGTTTTTCTTCGGTTATTTCCTGTTTTTCTTCAAAATCTTCCGCCTTTTTTACATAAGGTTCTTCTGTGGGATAAGTCTCCTCCGGTGTTTTGTGCCCGATTATTTTTGCCAAACTTACCTCCTGCTCTATTTGTTCTTCTTTTTCTTTTGTTTTTGGTATGCCCTGAGCTTTTCTTGCCTCTTCTATCATTTCAAGGATTTCTTTTACCAAAACCTCTTTTTTAAGCTTGTAATAGTTCTTAATACCCATGGCTTTGCTCATTTCTCTTAACTCTGTAAGGTTCTTTTTCATCAATTCTTCCAAATTTTCACCTCCTTTTAATGGCATGTTTATTCTAAAGGTAGCTTCAAACAAATAAAACTGCCTAATTATCCTTTGTTTGCATAGAATATGGATTTATTTTATTAATCTATATAGAAAAACCTGAATAATCATGAAATGGAATATATGCCCTTCGACAATTATAAAGGATTTTGAGACTACTGAAAAGCTTTTTCTCAGCAGTCTCATTTTTTATATTTAATTAACAAAAAATTTACAGTGGAAATTTATATATAAAAACAGAACTGTTTAGTATTTTGGTTTTTTATACAAATTATGAGTTGCTTCTACAAATCTGATAGTTCCTGTTTTTGACCTCATTACTACAGAATGTGTGGCGGCTCTGTTATTCTCTAAATAAAGCACTCCTTTTAAAAGCTCTCCGTCTGATATGCCAGTAGCTGCGAAAAACACGTCGTCACCGCTTACCAGGTCATCAAATTTTAGGACTTTGTTTATGTCCTTGATACCCATCTCGTTACATCTTTTTATTTCGTTTTCATCGGAAGGGTAAAGGACACCCTGGAATTCTCCCTCCAGACATTTCAGTGCTGCTGCGGAGATAACTCCTTCCGGTGCACCTCCGATGCCCAAAAGTACGTCTACACCGGTGCCGGGAAAACATGTCGCCAGTGCTGCGGCTACGTCACCGTCTCTGAAAAGCTTGATGCGGCATCCGATTCTTCTTACTTCCTTAACCAGATCTACATGTCTTTCCCTGTCAAGCATTGTAACCGTTACTTCTTTGATGTCCTTGTTCAATGCCCTCGCTATATTTCTCAGATTTGTTTCGATCGGCGCTTTAATATCTATAACGCCCCTTGCCTTGGGTCCCACCGCTATTTTATTCATGTACATGTCGGGTGCATGAAGCAGACAACCTCTTTGGGCCAAAGCGATAACGGATATGGCGTTGGGAAGACCGTTTGCCACGGAATTTGTCCCGTCTAAGGGGTCAACGGCTATATCGACTTGAATGTCCTCCGGCTCTCTTTTACCGATTTGCTCCCCTATATAAAGCATTGGAGCCTCGTCACGTTCACCTTCACCGATTACTACTATGCCGTCTATATGTAAAGTATCGAACATTTTTCTCATTCCGTCAACTGCAGCCTGATCTGCGGCATTTTTATCCCCTCTGCCCATCCATAAGGCGCTCTGCAATGCTGCCACCTCAGTAACTCTAACCAAACCCATGGCTATATCTCTGTCTATCATGAGTAAAACCCCCTTTAAATTTTATTACAGATAATCTGTTACCGGTCTCACAATCCTGATATCACCCTTAAAAAAGTAAAATTTTTAAGATGCTTCAACTTTTGACATGCGCGGCAAATGGCTTTTGTCAAAGCAATACGCGCAACTTGATGTGTGAACGATAACATTATTTCACAAAGCTAAAAGTCTTCATTGATCGCCTCCACTTAATTTTTCCCAATCTGAAAGAAACCTCTTTATTCCTATGTCTGTCAGTGGGTGTGAAACCATTTTCATAATAACATTAAAAGGAATTGTACATATATGAGCTCCGGCTAAAGCCGATTCCGTGACATGCATTGGGTGCCTTATACTTGCAGAAATTACCTCTGTTTGGAGTCCGTATATATCGAATATTTCCACCGTGTCTCTCACTATCTCCATACCGATGTGCCCTATATCATCCAATCTGCCGATAAAAGGGCTTACAAAAGATGCGCCGGCTACGGCTGCTAAAAGTGCCTGGTTTGCAGAAAAGATTAATGTAACATTGGTCCTTATTCCTTTTTCCTTTAGAACCTTTACCGCGATAAGGCCTTCTTCGCACATGGGTATTTTGATCACTATGTTCTTATGTATTTTGGAAAGCTCTACAGCTTCCCCCACCATCTGCTGCCATTTCATGCTGATAACTTCTGCGCTTATGGGTCCGTCAACTATTTCCGCTATTTCCTTGACGACTTGTTTAAAATCTCTGCCTTCCTTGGCAATCAAAGATGGATTGGTAGTTACTCCGGAAATTATACCCATATTGTGGGCTCTTTTTATCTCATCCACGTTAGCGGTATCGATAAAAATTTTCACGTTAGCACCTCCGAATTGCTATATTATTATATTACGGGGATCACCTAACAGCTAAAAGTAGAAAGTGGAAAGCGGAAAGCAAGATTTTTCACTGCATTTTAAAAGACACATTTCGATACTTCCACATGCTCCGATGCTGTCATCCTGAGGCACGAAGGATCTTAGACCCCAAAGGCACGACCCTAACACAGGAGACCGGTGACCGGCGACCGGTGACCATAAGTCCTATATACTACTCAAAAGTTCTTCCATGTCTTTTTGTTCCCTTGCTGCCATTTTTCTGACCAATGATTTTCCCCCGACAAAAGATATATTATACATTGTCGCCGGGCATGAAAGAATTTTAATCTTTTGAAATGGGATTGACCTGAATTTCAGCACATATTTATGCTCCTTATTGCAGACCAAACAAGAAATAATGATATGGAAGGTTCTCAGATCGGCACTTTTAACCTTGATTAAATGTTCACCGCACTCGCAGTCAACAGAGCTGCCCTCTGCTTTTTTTAGTTCAAAATAAGAAAGATCTTTAATATTTTGTTTACCGCATTTCTTGCATCTTAAAGAAACGGATAAATATGCATCAAAAACCATTCCACATCACCCCCGTTTTTTACAGACATCAGTCTACAATTGAATTTCTAATATCGCCATCCAATGTATGTTAACTGGCGACTGTAACCCCTAATACCTAAAAGCTAAGACCTAACAGCTTACTTCCCTAAACCCAATATTTCTCTTGCTTCATCCGGTGTTGCCACTTCTCTGCCGAATTCTTTGGAAATTCTTGCAATCCTTGCGACCAACTGTGCATTGGACTCCGCCAACACACCTTTGGAATAATAAATATTATCCTCAAAACCTACCCTGACATGTCCGCCCATCACGATAGCCATTATAGCCAAAGGCAACTCGTATCTGCCTATGCCCGCTACCGTCCAAGTGCTGCCTTCGGGTATGCTGTGTGCCAAATAAACCAGATCTCTCGGTTCTCCCATTATCGCACCGGGTACCCCCATGACAAAATCAAAATGCAATGGCGGTTTGACCAGACCTTTTTTCTGTAATTTAAGTGCGTTAAAAATCATACCTCTGTCAAATATCTCAAGCTCCGGTTTGACCCCATTTTCCAACATGACCTTTGCAAATGTTTCAATGTATTCTTCTGTATTCATAAATACATCAGGGCCGAAGTTGCACGTACCTACTGTGAGTGATGCAATTTCCGGTTTTAAAAGTACAGGCTGCACCCTCTCTTCTGCTTTGTGCCATACTGCACCTCCGGTTGAGGGTTGAAAAATAATATTGCATTTTGCAGCTATTTTTTCTTTTATCTCACCGTATACATCTTTGGATTGAGTAGGTGTACCGTCATTTTCTCTTGCATGTATGTGTACCATTGATCCGCCGGCTTTATAAACCTCGTAAGCGGCTTCAGCAATTTCATCCGGTGTTATGGGCAGGCTCGGCTGCTGTTCTTTTGTGGTTTCGGCACCGTTGACAGCTGCCGTTATTATAAGTTTATCCAATTATATAACCCCCTATAACTAAATTTTAAATTATTTCCGTTGTTTGTCTTTGGGAACAACGCAAGTTCCGCTGGCTCTGCACACTATAACGGGAGTCTCAATAACCTCCGCCGCAGAGTCATTTATGTCCGTCCTTGCTTGTATGACTTTTCTTGCTTCAAATTTCATCTTCCTTGATGTGTTTCCTGCTTTTTCGATATAGCCTTCCGCTTCAATAAAATCACCTGCATAGACCGGAGCCAAAAACTCGACCATATCATAAGCAACAAAAAGACCTTCATCACCATCGTTTCTGATTAAAAGCTCCGTAGCCACATCGCCGAACAACCCTAACATTCTTGCGCCGTCTACCAGATTGCCTCCATAATGGGCATCATGGGCGCTCATCCTAAGCCTTATAAGTACCTTATCCATCTTTTTCCTCCTAAAAACTTTTTATATGCATCCTTATATCACATTCTTATAGAAACCATAGTGAAATCAACGCTGTTTATATCTATATATTCAATACAAGTTGTCTTATTCCTTTTAAATATTCAAAAATATACCGAAGTACCAGAGATAAGTGGCCAGAGTCAAGAGGCGGTAATCCCCTCAATCAAATCCTTCACCGAAGCCCTAAATACATCCATCTTCTCATCAGCTTCATCCCGGCTGTTTCCTTTTACCGCCAGGTATATTTTGATCTTCGGCTCAGTCCCCGAGGGCCTTATGGCGAACCAGCTGTTATCTTCAAAAGTAACATACAACACATTATCCTTAGGTACACCGTCGGGAGACTCATATACCAAATAATCCCTGAACTCCGTGATACTCAGCCCGGCAAGACTCTTCGGCGGATTTTTCCTAAGGCAGTCCATCATTCTAAGAATTGTTTCCGCCCCTTCTTTTCCTTTTAATACGATTGAAAAAAGATCTTCCTTATAATATCCGTATTTGTCATAGAGGCTTAAAAGCCCGTCATAGATACTCATATTCTTGGATTTGTAAAAAGCGGCCGCTTCGCAAATCAGCAAAGATGCGGAAACTCCATCTTTGTCTCTGACAAAACCGCCCGCCAAATAACCGTAACTTTCTTCAAATGCAAATACAAAATGCTGCCCCTTTGCTTCCCTGTCTTTTATAACAGATGCTATATGTTTAAAACCCGTCAAAGTAGTGGCGGTATTTACCCCTATTGATTTTGCTATCTTTTCAGCCATTTTACCCGTTACTATTGTATCGACAAAAAGGCTGTTTTCTTTCAGATTTCCATTGTTTTTTAAAGAATCAAATATATAATGGGTCAAAATTATCCCCACCTGATTGCCTGTCAACCTTATATATTCGCCTTTGCCCAATTTCACCATAACCCCTAATCTGTCGCAGTCCGGATCAGTGGCTATAATCAAATCCGCATCGATTTTTTTGGCCAAATCCAATGCAAGTAAAAAACTGTCCGCTTCTTCCGGGTTCGGGTACTTGACTGTAGGAAAAGAACCGTCAGGCAATTCTTGCGCCGGTACCACATTGACTTTTTCAAACCCGGCTTCTTTTAAGGCTCTCCTAACGGGGATGTTGCCCGCTCCATGGAGAGGGGTATATACTATTTTTATGTCTTTTGCATCTTTTATTGATTGAGGATTCACGGACAAAGAAAGAACGCTGTCTATATACTTTTTATCCATTTCCTCTCCCAAAATATGCAGATTGGTAAACTCCTTCAGATCTTTTTCCATGTAAAGCCGCAAAACTGACATATCGCTGATGCTGTTAATCTCTGACATAAGTTCTTCTGCGATAGGTGATGATACCTGGGCACCATAATCCCAATAAACTTTAAATCCATTATACTCCGGAGGATTATGGCTGGCGGTAACAACTATGCCGGCAGTAGACTTTGTCTGCCTCACAGCAAAAGAAAGCTCCGGCGTGGAGCGTAAATTGGGAAAAATATATACATCAATATCATGTGCACAAAGAAGTGCTGCGGCTTGTTCTGAAAATTCCCGGGAAAAATGACGTGAATCATGAGCTATTACAACAGAAGGGTTTTTTACGCCTTTTTTTAGGATATAATTTGCCAGCCCTTTTGTGGCTTTGCAAACAGTATATTTGTTCATTCTGTTGGTACCCGCCCCTATAATGCCCCTAAGCCCGGCGGTTCCGAAATATAAGTCCTTATAAAACCTGTCCTCTATCTCCTTTTCATTATCGGCTATGCCTGATAATTCCTTTTTCGTCGCGGTGTCAAAATAGTCAGCATTTAACCATTCTTCATATTTCTTTTTGTAATCCATAAAACCACCTCCTGCGATACTGTATATACATTATCAACGGATATCACCGCTTGTATGTCCCGATACTGTCATCCTGAGGCTTTGCCGAAGGATCCTGACCCCAAAGGGATACCACAACCCGGTGTCCAGAGCCCGGCAGCCAGGAGCTTGATACAGATTCTTCGCTGCGCTCAGAATGATGCCTTCCGGCACTGTCATATGTCCCGATACTGTCATCCTGAGGTTCACCGAAGGATCCTGACCCCAAAGGAATACCACAACCCGATGCCCGGAGCCCTGCAGCCAAGAGCCTGATACAGATTCTTCGCTGCGCTCAGAATGACACCTTCCGGCACTGTCATATGTCCCGATACTGTCATCCTGAGGCCTGCCGAAGGATCTTGACTCCAAAGGAATACCACAACCCGGTGCCCGGTGCCCGGCAGCCAAGAGCCTATTTTATTTTATTATTATCAATGATGCTTTTATTCCTTCTTCGTTTTCTACTCCATAAATATTTATATTCTGCCCTTTCTTCAAATCCTCAATATAAATATCAGGTACATATACATCCACTAATCTTGCGCCCTTTAGGAACACCCTTTTTTCTTTCATCACATCATCCGTTTTATCCAATAAATCCACTATTATTTCGGCGTTAATAATATCAACTTCCTTAATTATAGCTTCGCCTGCATCTATATCCTTGGAAAACTCAACAGTGGCAATATTCTTTACAGTTTTATTTTGTGCATTCAGCTCCACATGCATACCCGGTCTCAGAGAATAAACATCGGCCAATTGTCCGTTTATTATGATATTCTCCTTTATCAGCTTTTCCGATATATAAAATTCCTTAATACCCTTATTTGCTACATCCAATAAAATTTTGGGGTCTTCTTTTCTACTGTATATTATTGAGTCTATGTAACCTTTTGCATTGACAACGGAAACATCGTCATCTTCCGATTCAAAGCCTTCCTCGTCAGTTTCCCCGTTATCGTCTTCGTTTAATGATTCATCATCATAGCCTTTGTTTAATTCACCAAATTCCTCATCATATGCTATACTTGCCTCATCCAACATCTTTGCAAACATGGCGCGGGTTACCAAATCGTCGGGCTTGAAGTATCCGTTCTTGTCACCTTTGCCGTCTATAACATTTATTTTTATCATATAGTCCACATAAACCCTATAAGGACGCAATATAAACTCCGTATCGGTAAAGAACAGTTGAGGTGCCGGTAACAAAGGATCCTGCTTCACATTAAAAGCCCTGCCCAAATAGACACAAATATCCTGTTTTGTCGCCAAAGGTTCCTGATTCATTTTGTCCAATTCGTAGTCCGTAACTATTTCCTTTTCCAATGCAAAAGCACTTTCCCTTTTTGCATAACTTGGAACCTTGAACTTTTCCAGTTCATTTTTATACCTATCCGTCAGCTCATCCAAATCAACTGACTCTTCTGCATTCATCATCTTAGCGATGGTAACCAATACGGAATATTTGTTAACAGAATCACTTGGGCTGAATTTGTCAGCTGCGGTTCCGTTCATTAACCCTTTTTCATATACAGATACAATATAGTTGCGAGCCCAATTATCTTCTATATCAATAAAGGGTGAATCTGCATGAACCATGGTAAAGGCAGAGATTATTATTGTTAGTGTGACGATTAAAGCAATAAATTTTTTATTCAAAGAAAACCCTCCTATTCTTCTTTTACCGATTAATAGATTTAGAAAACATTCCCTATAATATACCGAATGTATAAAATATAGTTTTTCAAGAATCCATTCACTACTAATATTCTACTTTTTTGACAAATTTCCTTCTTTACTTATCCAATTGCAGCAACTTTTACAATTCTATAACATCTAAAGAATAGTGTTGCCCCTGGACAAGAATAAATATATACTTAAATAAGGAAACAAAGTATAAATTTTGACGATATATATACAAATTTGTTGCATTTAAATGGCAAACTTTTGACATTACAAAGTAATTAAAATATTGAAATATATAGTTTGGAGGAGAAAAACAATGAAAAAGAAAAAGTATATTGCACTTTTAATTGCACTAACACTGATTACTGCTTCCGTAATGCCTGCGGCTGTATTTGCCGATACCATTAGCAAAGAAGCCAAAGCCTGCAAGGACTTGGGTATACTGATAGGCAAGGATGTTTCCACAGGTGTCACAGCGGAATATTTAGCCGAAACCCCCACAAGAATTCAAGCCCTTATAATTTTTCTTAGAATATCAGGATTGGATGATGAAGCCCTTACATATGACTGGGATGAAAATTTTGACGATGCCAAAAACTACGATTGGGTTGTGGGGCGTAATTATTTAGGCTATGCCAAAGAGAACCCGGATTTGGGATGGATCGGGAGCACTGACGGGAGGTTTTATCCAACAAATACCATAGACAGCAAAGCTTTTTACAAGGTAATGCTGGAAAGCCTCGGCTATAACCAGGGAATAGATTTTGAATACGATGAAACTTTGACCTTTGCCCAATCCGTGGGGCTTTTTTCAAATGCAAAAACCATCGAAAGTTTAAAAAGCTTCACTATTGATCATGTGGCCAAGGCCATATACGCCACCCTTAACACCAGTCCCAAGGACGAAACCAAAAGTCTTATAACCTTAATGACTGAAAAAGGCATAATAGATGAAAGCAAGGCAACAAAAGCCGGGTTCAAAATAGAGGTTAATGAAGTAAAGGTCAAATCCTTTGAAAGATTATCGAATAACAGGTTTGTAATCACCCTTGACGAGGAAATTCCCATTGACAAGGATGATATAAGCATTACACCTGAAAATGGTAAAAAAGAAATATCCATAGACTCCATAGAAATAAGCGGCGATAAGATTTACATAACAACAGCATTTATGACGGCCTTTGAAGCCTACAACCTATCCATCAACATGTCTGCCCCGGTAGACGGCATGGCAGTGAAAAAATATAATAAAAGATTTGTTGCTTTGCCACGGGATACAAAAAAACCAAAAGCAACAGCAGAAATACTCAGCAATACCATAATACAAATAACCTTTGACGAAGAAGTGGACAAGGCTTCTGCCGAAGACACCGGCAACTATATCATACAAAATGACCTGGAAGTTTTTGAAGCCCAATTGGACTACACGGGAAAAGTAGTGACTTTGATTACAGCTCCGCAAAGAGAGGGCTGGTTTTATCGTTTAAAGATTGCCGATGTGACGGATCTGTCCGGCAATACTATGGAAGCCTTTGAAAAATCCTATGAGGCCCAACCAAAAGATATGTCAAAGCCTACGATAGATACAATTCAGGTAGAAAGCAACAGAGAACTGACCATAATTTTTACAAAAAGTTTGAACAGGATTACAGCGGAAAGAACTGAGAATTATACCATCGCTAATAATGCAATCAGAGTCGAAGAGGCTATATTGGATGAAACAGGCAAAGCGGTAAAGCTCATCACCACCGCACAAAACCCTGACACCCAGTACAGAATCACCGTCAGAAATATTGCGGATTTGACAGACAACGTCATGTATGAGGTCTCCAGATCCTTCAAAGGTTCCGCGGGAGGCAGTGCCAGGTTTGACGCCTACCCAACAGTAATTTCAAACAGCGAGGTGGATGTCAGATTCGGGAGAAAAGTTGAAAAAGAATCTGCCGAGGATATTTCCAACTATGAAATAGATAACGGTCTTGATGTTTTGGAAGCTTATCTAACGGAAGACAAAGACGGTGATGTTGTCACTTTGATAACATCCAATCAAACTTTTGGTACCAAATACCTTTTAGAAATAAGCAATATTTATGATAGATTTGGCAGTGCCCTAAGCTACGCCAAAGGATATTTCATAGGTGTATCCAAGGACACAAGCCCTCTTAACTATGCAGTGAGAAGTGGGGAAAACAAAATCATACTAACCTTTTATAAGCGTATTGAAAAAGAAAGCGCCGAAAACGAATTTAATTATATTCTGGACAGCAGCCTGGGATATGCGGCAACGGCTACATTGGATCAGACTGGCAAAGTAGTCACCCTTTTAACCAAGGCTCATGAAAATGGAAAGGTCTATACAATTAAAGTTGAAAACATCACTGATCTCACCGGCACGACCATAAAGTCTTCGGATAAAACCTCCAAACGAACTTTTGTGGGCTACGGAGAAAAAAGCCAAAAAACTCTAAGGTTGGATGCCATAAGCGCTTTTGATATGTCCTCCATAGATTTATATTTTGATAATCCTATAACTGACGATGAACTAAAAAACCTGGAAGTAACAATAATAACCGAAAGCGGAGAAACCTATAAAAAACCTGAAGGCCTTGACTACCAGAAGTATTTTTCTGCTGATAAAGCAACAGTACGGCTCCAGTTTAAAACAGATGCATCTAAAACCCCCGAAATTTTCAGAAGCGGTAAACGCTATGAAGTCAGGGTTTCAAACATAGACAGATTGGAAGAAGATTCTTATTCCAATATAAAAAGCTTTCCGGGAACGAGCAAGGCCAACGAGCCTCCATACATCGTAGATGTATATGCCTTAAACAGCACGGCTATAGAAGTCAGTTTTTCCAAGCCTGTAAAAGGTATCAGTGCTAATCAATTCAGCATCAGCGGGGTTACCATTTCGTCAACATCTGTAGCCCAGGATGAAGCAACATCCGTGGCGATGCTTTATCTGAGCAATACGACCCAACTGAAAGACAGCACCGAATATAAGTTAACTGTCAAAAGCGGGGTTAAAGATGCGGCCGGCTACAGCACCATACCTTCAAACAAAAGTACAGTCGAATTTACCGGAACCTCCGATAAAAACGAACCCCCGGAAGTGGATAACATTCAGGCTTTGAACAAATACACTTTAGCCGTTGAGTTCAGCGAACCCATTGTTCTTCCGGCATCCTCAGGCTTTACAATAAAAAGAATACCTTCGGGAGGAAGCACAATATCGGTGTCCGATACGGTTTTATCCGGTGATAAACAAACAGTAACAGTTTATCTGAACTCTGCAAACGGATCCATATCGGCTGATTATGAATATGAAGTGACCATAAGCACGAATATAAAAGACTTACAGGGGCTGTCCGTGGATTCCTCCAGCAGAAAAATTGAACTTGAAGGGTCTGATGTGGAACTGCCCCAGTTTGAGATACTTACGGGAGCAGTGAGTTCCGACAATAAGACAATAACCCTAATAACATCCAACCCTATAAAAAACACAAGTTTAAGCATGGATTGCTTTGAAATATCAGGTGCCAACTACGGAAAAAGCTCCTCAGACAGAATCTCTGTGAGAGACAGAACCATAACAATAACGCTGAGAAACGAACTTAAAACAAACTCGGAATTGACCATAAAACTAACTAACTCGGGCAAATCCACCATAAAGGATTTGAACAACCAAAAAATCAGCGGAGAAGAATTGGAACTCTCAACCTATTAGGAACCAGGGGGAACCAGGGGGAACCAGGGGGACGGTTCTCCTGGTCGGTTTTTGAAACGCATTGAGCGGCGGGGCTTTGCCCCGCTTTTTTAATGCCCCAAAACTGTCATCCTGAGGCCTGCCGAAGGATCTTGACCCAAAAAAACGCACTGTTCTGAGTTCTAAGATCTGAGTTCTGAGTT
>JAAYKT010000399.1 GCA_012522255.1 Clostridiales bacterium | reverse complement strand
TAAAGACAGTACTGTACTAAAGGATCATACAGTATTAACTGAGCGATCATAACAGACAAAATAACAATATGTGAAACTTTCCTTATTCGGGTATTTGTATTGCTTAAATGGGACAGCGAAAAGCGGCATCCCAAAAAAATTACCGACAGAGAAGACAAATTCAGCAATCTTATTATTGTATCCCTGGGTATGCGTATAAACATTAAGTACTTCCAGACGCTTTTGGGCAGGGAGAAATAATTGTTTACAACATTATAGTAATAGGTATCCTTCGACAGATATAGAATCATCATAAGGATAGTAAAAGCAAGGGCTATAAGTGTTTTTGCAAGGTATTTCGTAGATATGCGGTTATCTTTTTGGGATATCAGGAAGATAATAATAACAAAAATAACAAATATGAAATAAAACAGGACTATCACACCCCCTGAACAAAAAATTTCTTTATCGGACTTATGCCTGCCTTCCGAAGCAGGATATGATCCCCGGAAACAGCTGTTTGAATACTTTCACAGTCATTGTTGTAGTCTCCGGGGGGGATAAATGTATTATAACACAGATTACAAAAGGTTACTGTTCAGAGCTTACTTTTTCGAACCATTGTACAATACTTTCATCTGAACAGTAACAACAAAAAAAGTATGAATAATTAGCATAATAATCTATATCGGTTGAAAACCTTAAGCATGATAGTATAAAATATAATTATCAAATTTAACGTATTGGTGAAAAAAATGATTTTAATCAAAAAGGGGAAACCCGGGCATGGCTATTCAAAGAAATCACTTTGGAAGCTGATAATTTTTTTGATTATAGCTATCAGTTCCATATTAAGTTACAAATTTATCGAACGAAACAGAGTAAATCAAAAAAACATTCTATCGGGAGAGGATAAATTCATTGGTAATGGTCAGGTCATTCTGGAGCTATACATATGGGATGATGAGCAATCTTATATAATGCCTGTAGTGGAAGCATACAATCTGCTCCAAACGGAAGCGCATATAAATGTGAATGTACTTAAGAGCGATAAATATGATGATCTAATGAAATCATATATATCTGAATCCGGGAAAAAAATCGATTTGTTTGGAGTGCGTGGAATCTCACAGGTGATTCAATATCAGGAAACCGGGAATTTGATTGACTTAACCGAATATCTTGAAGACAGTGATATTGATGTAACCGCATATGGAAGTATGTTTAATGACATTACTTTGGACGGACGCTATTATGCAATGCCGACAAGAAGTACCTGCTGGGCATTGTTCTACAACAAGGATATTTTTGATGCAAAAAAGCTTCCATACCCCGGGCAAATGACCTGGGAAGAATATGCAGATCTGGCAATCCGGTTAACCTCAGGAGAAGGAGAAAAGAAAATCTGGGGTGGTTATTGGGTTACCTGGTGCTGTAATTTTGGCGCACTGCAGCATAATTCAAGTCTTTTGGATGATGATCTGTCGCACGCGAGGGAATCATTATTGTTATTAAACCGCTTTTACAGTATCGATAAGTCACATATGCCTTTTACAGAAATGGATGGAATTTCTGCAGAATGCAGGGATATGTTCAATAACGGTAAAATAGCAATGATGCCTCAGGGTGAATGGATGGTCAATATGTTGATGGAGGATGAAAAAAACGGTGTATGCTCTGTTAACTGGGATATAGCACCGATGCCTGTATTTGACGGAGTTGAGGAAGGAACGACATGGGGTCAGTACCAATTCATTGCAATTTCTTCAGAAACCGAATGGCCGAAAGAGGCCTTTTCATTCCTTAAATTTTTATGCGATAAGGAAGGCGCCCGTATTTATGCCAGAAATGGTATGATCCATGCCTACTATGACGATGAAATTAAAAAGATTTATATGAGTGCTGTAGAAAGAGAATCCGCATCCATATTCTT
>JAAYKT010000398.1 GCA_012522255.1 Clostridiales bacterium | reverse complement strand
CTTCCTATTACCGTGGTATATAAATGACCTATATGAAAAGGCTTTGCTATATTTGGTGAAGAGAATTCTACAAGAACGGTCTTATCCTCATTGCCGGCTTGTTTCCCGTATTCCGATCCCTTTTCCAATACTTCATTTATCGTATATTTTATATACTCTTCTCTATTTATAAAAAAGTTTAAATACCCACCGGCAGCCTCCGCCTTTTCTTAAATATTATCCCCTGTGAACCTATCTGCCAGCTCCTTGGATATCAAATGAGGAGGTTTCCTCATTACTTTTGCTAATTGAAAGCATGGAAATGCGTAATCCCCCATGTTCGACTGGGGTGGTATTTCGATTAAACTCAACACCTTTTCTAACTCCATATCTACCTGTTTACTTATTTTTTTTGCCACTTCCAATTTAAAGTCCATTTCATATCCTCCTAATAATTTTATTGAGCACACGGAACACAAGGGGACGGTTCTCCTGTGTTATTTTATGACACAGGAGAACCGTCCCCTTGTGTCCTATTCAAAAAACCCGTCTCAGTAAAGAGACGGGGTATCCGCGGTACCACTCTAATTGACAAGATTTGTCCACTTGTGCCTTTAACGCAGGTTTACGCCAAATACGGTTCTCCTTGGCTCTTTTTCTTATAAGTATAACAACCGGACTTACACTCTCCACCGGCTCGCTTTTGCCATTGACCTATAATACTTTTCCAATTCATTGAATCTTTTTTACTTTTATTATTACCTATTCTACTGAAATTCAACTATTTAGTCAATATTTAAAAAAATCACCTTTACTGCCATGTGCCATTTCCATTAAAAAAACCACCCTGGGATTGGAGGGTGGATGATGGGTTAAGAATCCCGGGATAGTTAATAAAGAAAAGTCTTAAGATCCTTCACTTTGTTCAGGATGACATTTACGTAGCTCTCAGAATGACATTTAAGCAACTTGCATGATTAAGTTCATTAAGATCCTTCACTTTGTTCAGGATGACATTTGCATAATTTTCAGGATGACACCAAGGTCATGTTATGCTTTTATATTACTTAATATAATCTGCTCCTCTTTTCAAAGCTTCTTTATTAAGAGGTATAACGGATGCTTTTTTGCCGCTGAATACTTCTGCGATGTATTCCATTACTGTTTCTTCTTTAGCTGCGCCGGTTGCCTTCAGGTATGCGCCTAACATTACCATATTGGCTATTTTGCCTGTACCTAACTCGTCTGCTATTTCATTAGCCGGTATATAGTATGCTTTTACATCTTCCCTTTTGACCTTTACATCTATCAAAGAGCTGTTAATAAAGATCATTCCACCGGGAATTACGTCTTTTTCAAACTTCAAGAGTGATGGTTTGTTCATAGCTATAACCGCAGTTGCCTCTGAAACCGTTGGTGCCCCAACAGGTTCATCTGAAACTATTACGCTGCAATTTGCTGTACCCCCACGCATTTCGGGACCATAGGAAGGCAGCCATGACACATTCCTACCTTCTTTTAAGCCTGCTTCAACAAGTATTTTACCCATGGACATTACACCTTGTCCGCCGAAACCTGCCATTATAATTTGATGTGTCATTTATTTCACCTCCTCAGGTTTTCTGAAATTTTGTATCGGATAGTACGGAATCATATTTTCTTCCAACCATTTAAGTGCCTCTATGGGTGTTTTGCCCCAGTTGGTGGGGCAAGTGGATAGAACCTCAACGATTGAAAAACCCAATCCCTTCATCTGGATTTCAAATGCTTTCTTTATCGCCCTTTTTGCTTTCATAAGATTTGGTATATTGTGAACGGATACCCTTTCCACAAAAACCGCCTTAGGAATCGTTGCTAACATTTCACTTACTCTTAGGGGCATGCCTGCATGGTTTTCGTCCCTGCCCAAAGGTGCCGTTGTAGCTTTCTGACCTACCATAGTTGTCGGTGCCATCTGTCCGCCGGTCATTCCGTATATAGCATTATTAACAAATATTGTTGTAAACTTTTCGCCTCTCATAGCCGCATGAACGATTTCCGCGGTTCCGATGGATGCCAAGTCCCCGTCTCCTTGATAAGTAAATACTGCAGCTTCAGGATGTACTCTTTTTATACCCGTTGCGCAAGACGGCGCCCTTCCATGGGAAGCCTCTTGCATATCACAAGAAAAATAATCGTAGGCAAACACGGAACAGCCGACAGGGGCTACTCCTACTGCGATATCAATTAAATTCAGTTCTTCCAAGGCTTCCGCAACAAGTTTGTGTATTATACCATGGGTGCATCCGGGGCAATAGTGGGTAGGTTTGTCTGTCAATCCTTTTGACTTCTGATAAACAATGGCCATTATTTTGCACCCCCTAATACTTTTTTAGCTTCTTCTACTATAGCCTTTGGCGTCGGCACAGCACCGCCGGGTCTTCCGTAGAAATATACGGGTTTTTTACCCTTAACGGATAGCTCAACGTCTTCAACCATCTGTCCCATACTCATTTCTACTCCCATAAATGCCTTAACCGTCGGCATCTCGGCAGCCCTTAAATATGCTTCCTTCGGGAAAGGCCACAAAGTAATTGGTCTGATTAAACCGGCCTTAATGCCTTCTTGTTCCAAAGACTTAATTGCATTTTTTACAATTCTCGCAACAGTTCCGTATGCAGCAAAAACTATTTCTGCACCATCTAAATTATATTCTTCATATCTTAATTCACTTTTTTCCATTTCATTATATTTTTCAAACAAATCATAGTTATGCTGTTCACATTCATTGGGGTCGATAAATAAGGAATTAACTACGTTATGTTCTTTTCTGCCCTTGAGGCCTGTTGTCGCCCAATCCTTGTTCGGTAATTGCCTCTTTTTTACTTCTCTGAATTCAATAGGTTCCATCATCTGTCCCATCATGCCATCGCCAAGTATCATGACGGGGTTTCTATATTGGTCCGCTATATCAAATGCTTCCTGCACCAAATCCACTGCCTCCTGGATTGAATCAGGGGCTAATACAACCATCTTGTAATCGCCGTGGCCGCCGCCCTTTGTCGCCTGGAAATAATCTGACTGTGCAGGCTGGATGCTGCCAAGTCCGGGGCCTCCCCTTACAATATTAACAACTACACAAGGAAGCTCCGCTCCGGCACAATAGCTTATTCCTTCTTGCTTCAAGCTTATTCCCGGGCTTGATGATGATGTCATTACTCTCGCGCCCGCTCCTGCCGCTCCATAAACCATATTTATAGCGGATACATCCGATTCAGCCTGTAAAAAACAGCCTCCTTCTTGCGGTAATCTCAGTGACATATATTCTGGTATTTCATTTTGCGGTGTTATGGGATAACCGAAGAAAAACCTGCAGCCCGCCTTTATTGCCGCTTCAGCTATGGCTTCATTTCCTTTCCATAGTTCTCTTGCCATTCACTTTCCCTCCTTTAAAATTACAATCTTTCAACTGTTATAACCGAGTCCGGGCATATTCTTGCACAGGATGCACATGCAGTACATTTTTCCATTTCCAATACTGTCGCCGGGTGATATCCCTTGATATTTATTCTGTCTTTGTCCATGATAACTATGTTTACCGGACAAACAAGGGTACATAATTCACAGCCCTTGCACCTATCCTCGTCAAAAGTAACCTTTCCTGCCATTTATAACCCTCCTTCTATTTCCGTTTCCCAAGGCTTTTTCATATAAATTTTTATAGGAAAAACTTCACCTTGTAAGCCCTTTGGCAATCTATCCATTAAACTAATATGCATCACCACATATTTAATGGGTAAGCTAAGTTCCCGGGACACTTCCTCACATAATTCTTGTCCCTTTAAAATATCCTCAATGCTTGTTTCACCGCACAGATGGGTATTATTAACCAATGCGGTAATCTTCTGTCTTGAACTCAATTCTATTGATCTTATATATCTTATGGCATTCTCTTTTGTATTCGTCAGCGGACGATTTGCATTCAAAACAAAAAATATATCACATTCAGCCGGATCGATATGATTATAGAATCGCCCTAAAACCGTGGCACCCGCTTTATCTCCGCCTACGTCTATAACCGCCTCATAGCTCTTATCCTGAAGCAACGCGTATATTTCCGGAGACAAAGCAGGCAGGTCACCGGCAAAACTTTTTATAGTAGATGCCACAACCTTGATACCTTTTTCTATAAACATGGGTTCTATTTCCCTTGACCTGAAATAAGGGTTTACAATATCCAAATCGGCAATGGCGGTCTTTTTACCTTCCTCGGCTAATTTCAAAGTATAATTAACTGCAAACTCTGTCTTTCCGCTGCCGTAATGGCCTGTAATAATTCTGACTCTCTTGTCTTTTTGCATTCTATCATCCCTATTATTTATAATCTTTGGCCTCTTCTTCTCCTCTTAAAACCCTGAACCCTCCTTGTGCCAAGGCAATCATCTCATCTTCGCCGGGGTATATAAAAACTCTGGATATAAATTCCACTTTTTCTTTTATCCAGCCGGTAAAAAGCTTATCGTATGCCAACCCGCCGGTTAAGCATATGGCATCTACTTTGCCTCCCAAAACCGCCGCGCAGCTTCCTATTTCCTTGGCCACCTGATAAGCCATGGCATAGTATATGAGCTCAGCTTTTTTGTCACCTTCAGTTATTCTTCTTGTTATTTCTCTGCCGTCATTGGTATTTAAATGGGCTACAAGTCCGCCTTTACCCACTACTTTTTTCTTCATTTCTTCTTGAGTATATATACCGGAAAAGCACATTTTGATTAGACTTCCAATAGGTAGTGTACCCGCTCTTTCAGGAGACATGGGTCCCTCACCGTCTAAAGCATTGTTTACTTCAACAACCCTTCCTTTTTTATGTGCGCCCACGGAAATTCCTCCGCCCAGATGAGCAATTATTAAGTTTATCTCGCTATATTCTTTATTTAAGTCTCCGGCAGCCCTTTTTGCCACGGCTTTTTGGTTTAAGGCGTGAAATAGGCTTATGCGTGATATTTCAGGCAATCCGGTTATCCTCGCTACATCATCCAATTCGTCCACAACTACCGGATCCACTATAAATGCTTTAATGTTTAATTGTGACGCGATCTCATGGGCTAAGATTCCGCCCAGATTCGATGCATGCTGTCCCATTATCCCGATAGTCAAATCATTAATCATGTTTTTGTTGACCCTATATGTCCCGCCCTCCAGCGGTTTTAAAAGTCCGCCTCTGCCGATAACTGCATTTAGTTTTGTAATATTTATTCCTTTTGCATTTAAAGTGTCCAATATTACATTTTTTCTGAATTCATATTGATCAAATATTGTAGGATATGGCGATAATTCTTCATTTGAATGTCTCAAAGTCTCTTCGAATACCGGTTTTTCATTGTCGTATATAGCAATCTTCGTTGATGTGGATCCGGGATTAATAATTAACAGTCTGTAAATATCTTGCATACATTTCACTCCTTCTAACTTCAAACCTATCAAGAGTTTGCCATCAGAGCCCCTATGGATATGGAATTCAGTTTTGCAATATCACTGTCCGCTCTTGATGTGACAATAATGGGAACTTTGGCCCCAACCACTATTCCCGAGCTCCTGCCATGAGCAAAATAGACAATGGCCTTATATAGTATATTTCCTGATTCAATAGTAGGCACTACCAAAATATCCGCATTCCCCGCCACGGGATGCACTATCCCTTTGTGCTTTGAAGCTTCTATTGATACCGCATTGTCAAATGCGAAGGGTCCTCCCAATAGACACCCTTTGATTTCCCCGGATTCATTCATTTTAACCAAGGCTTCCGCATCCAGTGTGGCCTGCATTTTTGGATTAACTTTTTCCACAGCGGCTAAAACTGCTACTTTGGGATTGGGATTACCTAAAGCATGTGCCATTTCTACTACATTTTCTATAATCTGTTTTTTCTGTTTTAAATCCGGCGCTATATTCATACCCGCATCGGTTATATAAAACAGCTTATTGAACCCGTTTACTTCAAATACAGCTACATGAGATAAAATATTGCCCGTCCTAAGACCGGCGCTTTCAGCAAGGGCAGCCCTTAGAATTACAGATGTATCAACTATACCTTTCATAAGAATATGAGCTTTACCCTCAGTAACCAAAGAAACAGCTTTTTCGCATGCCTTTGTTTTGTCCTTTTCATCTATAATTTCATATTCACTTAAATCTATGTCCGTGTGCGTTGCTTCTTCTTTTATTCCTTCTTTGTCTCCTACGAAAATAGCCTTAGCTATTCCCAAGTCAGATGCGGATTTAATTGCGCTAAGCACATCCCGATCCTGTGCGACTGCTACAGCAATCACCTTGGTACCCTTGGCCTTAGCCGCCTTTGTTATCTCATCGAAACTTCTTATCAATAAAAATCACCACTTTTTAAATATTATTTATTGCAATTGTCAAATATTATCTTATAACAAGATTACAGTAAAGAGTTTTGTTTGTAGCAAAACTCTACCCGAGCGTTTCAACGAGGTGGGAGATATACTCACCACCTGTTTTACAAAAATGAACTCGCCGCTTATAGAAGCGGAAGAAATCTTTACACCTCGTTATATTAGTAACATGCAACTTCTGTGCCACCATTACAAAAGTACAGTATAAAGCCATCCAAATAAAAAGACAGTCCCTATTTTAAACTAAGAACTATCTTTTTTGCAATGTTTTGCACGCAATATTTTGCAATATTTCAAGGTTAAGACTACTACGCTCTATTTAATTCCGAACTTTTCAATTTTATAGTATAAGTTTCTCAACGAGATATCTAATACTTTGGCTGTTTTCGTTTTATTGTTACTGTTTTCTTTTAGCACCTGAGCAATATATGCTTTTTCCATGCCCTGGGTCAACTCTTCCAATGTCCCGGATCCCAAATCGTACAGGTCGCCATCTATGGGAAGTTTGTCACTTTGTTCTCTAAAGCTGAATTTGGGCATGTGCTTCTTTTCTATGATTTTCTCATTTATCCTCATGCTGATTATGGCTCTGCCTATAATATTTTCCAATTCACGAACATTGCCGGGCCTATCATATTCAATAAGAGCCTTAATTGCATCGTCTTTTATTCCTTCGATATTCCTTCCGTACTCTTGATTGAACTTTTTAATGAATAATCTTGCAAGTAACTCTATATCCCCTTTTCTATCCCGTAGCGAAGGTATTTTTATTGGGAACATATTAATTCTATAGTATAAATCTTTTCTGAATTTGCCTTGTTTAACCGATTCTTCTATGTTTGCATTGGTTGCGGCTATTATGCGAACATCAATACTTATAGATTTTGTGCCCCCCACCCTTACCACTTCTTTTTCCTGCAATACCCTGAGCAGCTTCGCTTGGGTTTCAACGCTTATTTCCGATATCTCGTCTAAAAAAATAGTCCCTCTGTTCGCTTCTTCAAAAAGTCCCTTTTTACCACCTTTTTTTGCTCCGGTAAAAGCACCCTCCTCATAGCCGAATAATTCCGAATCCAATATGGACTGGGCAATAGCAGCACAGTTCACCCTGACAAATTGATTGTACTTCCTGTCACTGGCGTTATGAATGGCATGGGCAAAGATTTCCTTGCCTGTCCCGCTTTCCCCGACCAAAAACACCGTTGCCGGAGTGAAGGCAGCTTTTTTTGCTTTTTCTATGGCATCAACTATACTTGCTTCTTTGCCCGCAATATCATCAAAGGTATATTTTGCTTCCAATTTTCTTATGATTTGCTTTGCCTGTTTCAGCTCTTCGGAAAGCTTATTCATTTCCGTAATATCATGGAGGACGCCCACGCTTCCTTTTAGTTCTCCGTCAACTATTATAGGTGCCGCATTAACCAAAACTTCTTTTTTATTGGGCCCTACTTTTAAAAGCCTTCCCTTAACAGGCTTTTTAGTGGCCAAAACCTGCATGTGCACGGATTCACCCTCTGCTATATCCACTGTCGCCGGTTTCCCTATAATATCTTTTTCAGAAAGACCGGTTATTTTTGTATAGGCGGGATTTATCATTATCCCCAGGCCTTCTTTATTGACAACGGAAATAGCATCCTGGGTAGCATAAAACACTGCCCCAAGCATACTTTTGACTTCTTTTAGATTTGTAAGCTCTTTCGTTATTTTAATGGTATTATTCTTATCCTTGTGCATAAGCTTCACCTATTCACCTTATTGTGCCATCTTTTTTATTGTAATTTTTATTTCATTTGGTAATATTTCTTTGAGCTCCACCTTATCGGGAATAATATATTGAATAGGAAGGCTATGTGTTCCCTCTCCCAAATCTTTTAAATCAATGTAAAAAGCATTGCTGATATCCCAAGCATCAACCAAACTTTCCGGACCTCTGACGGTAGCTTTTATATATATCTGTAGCATTTCTATTTCGATACCCTCGGTCAAATTCTTGATGCCCACCTTATTTGTTTCAACTGTTTTATCTGCTATTTTTTCTATATTTGCCGTTAAGATAATATCCTCTTTTTTGTTAATCAACTCAACACCATCCGGAAGTATCAGGACAACTTTCTCTTCTATATTCGCCCTGGCATCCAACTGCTCAATTTTAACCGTTTTAATATGGGTCAGACCGTCTAAGATTTCCTTTCTACCCACAATATTGACAGCCTTCGGGCTTATTGTTACGCTATTCAAAACATAACCATCGGCAGGGACAATTTGATAATTAGCATCAATGGCAACGGATTTTGTACTCTCTATAGGTATAAATACATCAACTTGCCTTGGGCTTACATCCAAACCCTCAATAACATTATCCTGCTTATCTGAAATCCAAACATCAGCATTTTCATTTATCCCCATACTCCGGTTACTGATTTCAATCCTGACATGAGCCGTTTTTATCAATCCCAATATTGTTTCTGCTCCCTTTATAGTTACTTCTGCAGGGTTGATAACTGGTGTCATCGTTGACATTCCTGCTGGAGTACTTCCCTCTATCCTTAAAGAAACGGGTATCACACCTGTAACAATATTATCAATATTTAAAGAAATTCTATTAGAAGATATCCATGTTACATCAACCCCGGCTGGTATACCACTCAGGTCAACAAGCAGCTCTTTTTGTCCTTTAGAGTCAATCCCTCTTAAATCAACAGTCGCCATTACAGTGGTTTTATTCAAGCCATCCAGGTATTTCTTATTTCCCCGGAGTTTTATCAAAACGTTGAAGGATTCATCATCTAGTATGGTCAGGTTGTTTTTAGATAAGGCGTCTACATTGGCTAACCGTACCGGAAGGCTAAGATCCTTAGGAATAACCGCATTCGGTTCCGTGATTACATACAGCCAAAGCAATATGGCGAGCAGTATTGAAAGTGAAATAACTGTAATCTTCTTTTCAAATAAATCATTCATTCTTTTCACCCCATTTCGGCAATACAAGCTGCTCTTTGCTGGCGTATTCGTTTTTTAAAATTTCCTTTAACGACTTCGGATCCAAATATCTCGATAATTTGCCTTCCCTTGCAAATGATATAATTCCTGTCTCTTCCGATACCACTATAACGAGACTGTCTGATATTTCTGTCAGTCCCAAAGCAGCTCTATGTCTTGTTCCAAGTTGCTTGCTAAGGTTCTGATTGTCGGTTAGCGGTAAAAAACACCCTGCGGCTACGATTCTATCCTTGCGTATTATCGCTGCTCCATCATGCAAAGGAGTGTTAGGTGTAAAAATAGTGACAAACAAACCGGCTGATACGGCCGAATCAATCCTTACTCCTGTTTCAATAAACTCACTGAGCCCTGTTTTTTGTTCCAATACGATAATGGCACCGATTTTGTTTTTGGACAGCTCTGATACAGCTAAACTTATTTCGTTTAGCATACTCTCGATCTCATGTTTTTGCAGCTCATTTTTGGGAAAAAACTTTCCCCTGCCGATGTGCTCCAAAGCCCGTCTGAGCTCCGGCTGAAAAATAATCAGTATAGCTATCGCTCCAACTGTCATAGCGTTTTTAAGCAGCCAATACATTGTATGAAGCTGTAATATATCGCTTAATTTAGTAATAACAATTAAAACTATAATACCTTTTATTAATTGCTCCGCCCTTGTCTCTTTTATGAGCATCATAAGTTTATAAATGATAAATGCTATAATTCCGATATCCAAATATGTGCTCCATTGCTTTAAAAAGGGCAATAATTCTTTAAATTCATTCATAAGCCTCACCCCATTCATCATGCAATATTTTTCATATTAATTATACACCAAAAGTACGGAAAGTAACAGAAAATTAGAAAATTTTTTTTCATAAAGGGGGAAAGCGGTTATTGTCATTCTGAGGCTTGCCGAAGAGTCTTAAGATCCTTCACTTTATTCAGGATGACACCAAAACCGTGTGAACTGTAGCGGAAAAAGGTGGAAAGTGGAAAGCAGAAGGTGGAAGGTGGAAGGTGGAAAATGAAGGTTAGGGGCAGACGACTCTGTCTGCCCTTGTAGAACCCTTTATTCTAATGTCGCTTGTAATAGCAATGGCAGATTATCATTATAAATTTTCGGAAACTGAGATATGGGCAAAGGATTAACTCCCAGACCTACTTCCACTGTATACCCCGGTCTGCCAAAGTCTTGTATGAACCAATCTTTGTATCCTGCAAAAGATGCTATGCCGTATATTTCTTCTAATTCATAACCACTGACCCTTGCCAATACCCGTCCTATGGGCACGGACTCCGGCGGTGCTAAATTCATAAAATCCCAATATATAACTTCTCCTTGGCTATGATAAGCCAACACCAAACGTGGATTTATACTTACAGTCAAATTTCTCACTGCCCTGGTTTCCGGTTCTGAAAAAGGCCTGGGTCCCGAGTATCGTGTGGGTCCCGGTCCTGTTATTCCCATCTCTATCTCGGCCTGTTTGGATAAATCCCAGGCCGCATTATAATTATGGTTCAAATCCACGCCCCGGATATTAGCCTGCCACACTTGGGAAAAAGGCTTACCTGTTTTATTCCATTGCAGCAATTGGTTATAGAAAGGATTACCCCTTTGCAGACCGTTTAATACCAAGTCAACCCCATCGGGATTTACCATGGGCATTATATAAATAGTACTTCTTTCTAATATATCTTTTATATTGTATCCCCGGAGTAGTCGACCTTCCGAGTATGCTGCGGCAATATCTTCAGTGAACTTCATTAAAAGAGGTGATGTAATCCATTCAAGAGAATGATGAGCTGCGTTATAAAAAACTTTGTTGGAACCTGTTCCAATCCTCATATAATATAATCTTTTCCCCAATACACTGTTACCTGCGGACTCAACCCCTATAAAGGGAAATACGGTCTTTAACCCGAATATGTCTCTCTCCATTATTTCATAAGTATAATCAATTCTTGTGTCCACTACACCGGTACCATAAGGTACAATTATCCTTCTGCCTACTTGTAAAGATAGGGGGTCTATTCCGGGATTTGCCGTAAGTATCCTGTTTACATTGGTACCATACCTTTGGGCTATTGCAAATAAAGTATCCCCGGGCATGATCGTATAAATTGCATACCCTCTCAGAAACGGCAGCATGGCGTTAAATGTTACGGGTCCCACTACCCCATCCGCAACAAGACCGAAGCCTCTTTGAAAACTCCGTACCGCGCTTGCCGTCATAACACCGTAGATACCGTCAATATTACCGAAATAATAGCCGATTTTCATAAGCATTGACTGTATCTCCATCACATCTGTACCGATAGAACCGATTCTCAGTGTTCTCAAT
>JAAYKT010000043.1 GCA_012522255.1 Clostridiales bacterium | reverse complement strand
TCAGATGACAGGTGATGGTATATTGCCATGTATCTTGTTATGTTGCCTTCCACAGGCATTTCGTATACTATATCGGCACTGTCTAATCCAGATTGAGGCCTTGCATTTATTTCGTTATCTATCATGACGGCTATTGGCCTTTGATTGATATCAGCTTCATCCAATACTTCCAATCCGGTTAAAGTGCATATGTATTTTAAAGGTTCCTCCACATCCTCTGTTTCTTCAACTATTTCTGCACCTTCTTCTTCTTTTTCTTCCAATTCCACAGGCTTACTGCATGCGCTAATTAAAATTAATAGTGATAAAATTATTATAATTTCCCTTCTAATCTTCATAAAGACCCTTCTTCCTATTATGTTTTGATATAACTGACCAAGGATAACGACAATAGTTTAGCCATCAAAGCTTATATGTTTAAGAATTTCCTTTTGCCTATCGAACATAATTGTTTCATCACTTTTATGGCAATGATCATATCCTAAGAGGTGCAAGGTTCCATGAATCAAAAGAAAAGCCAATTCCTTTTTTACGCTATGCCCATAGCTTTCAGCTTGTTCTACTACTTTGTTCATAGAAATAACGATATCACCCAAGAGTACCTCTTTTTTAGATTCGTTTAGGAAATCACCGCGAATAAAGCCGTTTGACAATTCATTATAATCTATCATAGGAAATGATAAAACATCGGTCGGGCTATCAATATTTCTGTATTGCTTATTTAGACCTTTTATTTCTTCGTTATTTACCAATGACACACTTATTTCAAAATTTGCTGTGCAGTTTTCGCAATCAAACACGGTACCAATAATGCTTTCTATAAATTTTTTATCATCTGTTTCTATATCTACATCAATTTGTCTGTTATCAATTAAAACAATCAAATCGAAGCCTCCTTTTTTGCTACACCTCCATTAGTGATTTCTTTAATGTTTTCCGGATATTCTATCCTATCGTGGAATATACCTTCCAAAACCTTTAAAAATGATTTTATAACTTCTTCAATATCCTTTAAAGATAAATCGCATTGATTCAATTGATTATCTTTAATTTTATCCTGGATTATCCTTCTTACCCCTTTTTCCATTTCATCCCTTGTTGGTTCTGTCAATGAACGCACATAAGCCTCGACAGAATCGGCTAACATGACGATGGCTGCTTCTTTGGTTTGTGGTTTTGGAAATGAATATCTGAATTTTTCTTCAGTTACCAGATTTTCGCCCAATGTATTAATTGCTTTATGATAAAAATATGCTACCAAAGTGTTTCCATGGTGTTGTGCAATTATATCCATTACTTTGGATGGAAGCTTATATTTTTTAGCAATCTCCAAGCCGTCTTGCACGTGAGATGTAATAATCATTGCACTTAAGTTAGGTGAAATTTTATCATGGGGATTTTCTTTTGTTAATTGGTTTTCTTTAAAGAAATACGGTCTTTTGAGTTTGCCTATATCGTGATAATATGAGGAGACCCTGCATAAAAGGGCATTTGCCCCTATATCATCTGCTGCCGCCTCACTAAGATTTCCTACCAATATTGAGTGATAATAAGTTCCGGGGGCTTCAATAAGCAATCGCCTCAACAATGAATGGTTTGGGTTTGACAATTCAAGTAATTTAATCGGAGTAATAATATCAAACACAGATTCGAAAAAAGGTAACAAGCCTATTGTCAATATAGAGGTAAAGATCCCTCCAATAATTCCATAGCTCATATCGTAAATCAAAACCTTTGGTTGAACATTACCTATCATACCGAATCCGGCTATAGAAATCATATTCATCAACGAAATTGTAAGCCCGGCATATATAACAACGCTTCTATGGTGGGTCTTTGACACAATAATTGAACCAGCTATCCCGGAAAAAATTAATGTGATTACTATAGTCATATTAAAATCAGTTACGAACCCGGCTATCAGGCTCATGAATAGATTTGTTACAATAGCTGCCCTTGGATCTGCAAGAATTGAGACAATTAAAGCACAAGCGGGTATCGGTATCATATATACCGAAATAGTGCTTGTACCCACGGTAATCAATAAGGTAATAAGCATATTAATGCTAAGAAGAAGTAACATTGAATTGTTTGTCCATACTTTAGGGCAAAAAGTACGCAAATAAAGATATAAAACAGCCAAAGGCAAAAATATCAAAACAGAATAAGATACAAGAATCTTCCAGTCTCTGCCTTCATGATCTTTTATTAATCCATATGATTTAAGAAGTTCTATTTGTTGCGAATTTACTACCTGGCCTTTACTTATTATCCTTGTACCCTTTTTTATCAGTATATCTTCAATATTATTACGTGCTTCAATTCTTTTTTTATTTGTTTCTTCCTCGTCATAAAAAAGATTAGGCTTGATTATATCATTTGTTATTCTTTCACCTATTTGATTAAGCCTATTCTTTGATGGCAATTGACCGAAGAAATTTGATATTTCTTCTTTTTTACTATCTAATTGTTCTTCATTAATCCTTTGATTTAATATCTGATTGATTAAATATTTTGTATTATCTTGCAGTTGTGTCAGATCTTGTTGGTTGCTTTTCAGTAGAATTTCATAGGATTCATTATCTAATTCTATATTGGAATAATAACTTAAATTTTTTAGTTTTTGTTCTAAAATCAGTATATCGTTGTCCTGTAGTTCCTTTAGTTGTTTAAAAAAAGAATCAATTCGCCCTTCCAATCCAATCTGAATATTTCAATCAAGCTGGTATATTGATTGCACTTGTTTTTCGGCTTCTTCTTTTTTAATGTTTGTTGCAACCTTATCAACCATATTAGACGGGGCATCTATATCCTTATCTGCCACATCACCTATATTAAAATTATATACTTCAGGGGTTGATGTTAACAATATAGCAAACGTTATAAGTAAATAGGTAAAAACTATGATTGCCCACTTTATCATGTTTTTATTTGATGTCAACTTTTCTAATCTTTTCTCATACGGTTTATCCATAAATTAACCTCCGTATTTCTCAGATAAATTTTAAAGATTTCATAAATATAGTTAAATATTATTTTCGGGTCAATTCGTATTTTCCCTTGGATTCTTTTCTTCATATCTATCGTAAGCCTTTATTATATATTGAACAAGTTTGTGTCTTACAACGTCCCTTTCGTCTAAATAGATAAACTCAATCCCACGTATGCCTTTTAAAATCATTTCGACTTCTTTTAACCCTGAAAATCTTCCTTTAGGCAAATCTATCTGTGTTTTATCACCGGTTATTATGGCTTTTGATCCAAAACCAAGCCGTGTTAAAAACATTTTCATTTGTTCCGATGTAGTGTTTTGGGCTTCATCAAGTATTATAAAAGAATCATCCAAAGTCCTGCCTCTCATATATGCAAGAGGCGCTACTTCTATAAGGCCCCTTTCAACATTTTTTTGATAATTTTCTATCCCCATAATATCAAACAAAGCATCATATATAGGCCTAAGATAAGGATCAACCTTGTCCTGCAAGTCACCGGGCAAAAAACCCAGCTTTTCTCCTGCCTCAACAGCGGGCCTTGTAAGTATTATCCTGCTAATTTCTTTATTCTTAAAAGCTTTTATTGCCATTGCCATTGCCAAATAAGTTTTACCCGTTCCCGCAGGCCCTATTGAAAAAACAATCTCATTATTTATGATAGCATTTACATAGTTTTTTTGTCCAAGTGTTTTACATCTTATAATTTTACCTCTGGCTGTAGTATAAATAATATCGTTTAACTCATTAGTACGTTTATCCTCACCTTCTTTTACAAGCCTGATTGTATAATCTATCATATGACTTGTAATTGCCTGATCTTCGTCAAGCTTATTAATAAGCAGCTTAATGACCTTAACTGCCATTGCTGCATTATCCTCTTCACCGATAATTCTAATTTCTCCCTCCCTGATAATAACATCTACATCAAATTCATTTTGAATAAAAATAAGATGCTGATCATAATCCCCAAAAAGATTTTTAGAATTCTCTAAATTGGTAATCTCAACACTTTCTTCAGTTATATTTTTTACCAAAATCTATTCCTCCATATTTATTACTGTTCACGTTCCATCTTATTACCTTGTGTTATTATAGGGATATCACTCTATTGTATAAAATGCCTAAACCCTTTCAAAGATGCATGAAGGCTATATCAACTGTATCCCATATTATTGCATAATCTCTATTATTTGTTTTTTTCTCGCTATATCTTCAATTATTTCTACAAACATTTTACCAATTATTGATTCTTCACTGGTAAAATACTCTATTTTTCTGTTCGTAAGTACTGCATCCTTCGGATACTGAAGCTTCGTTTTTTCAGTCAGCCTTTTTAGACAACGTTCTTTAGCCGTTTCTATATCCAAATATTTTTCTATTGGTTTCAACTCTGTAAATACTATGGTAATTAATTTTATTGGGAATACATAATCCCCAAACACAAAAATAAATTCTTCGGTAACACTCTTATTATAGTCTTCATAAGGTATTATCAGCTTCTTACGGATACTTTTACCCAAAAATTCCAAACTATAAATCTTCTTCGTTCTGCCGCTTTTTTTATAATCTATTTGTTTTAAAGCTATTTCTTCTACATCTTCATACCATGTTTTTGCAAAAATCTTAGCCATAGCATGAACATAGCGCGTATCAATGTTTTCTCTTTCTATAATACCTGTAACCAATAACTGTCCTTTTTCTACAGTATCTCCATCTTTAACTATTCCATCACCGTTTAATACAAGTATTTTTTCAATTACTGCATTTTTTACAGCTATTATATTACATGGTTCCTCTATGTTTACAAATTCTGGTTCAATTAATCTTTCCGATACTGTTACATATGCTTTTGTTCCTTTTATCTCTATGCCAACCCAAGTTAACTCGGGCAGACTTATAAGTACTTTGTTTTCTATATCCCTTTTATCAACTTTTGTTTTACGAATCCCAACTTTTAAACCGGCGCTGCTTAATTCATCTAATATAACCTTTGCTTTAATATTCCCCTCACCATTAATTTCTATCATCCAAATATAAGAGCTCAAAATATATAAAAAAATAAACAGGGCTCCTAAGCCAAAAAATAACAGCTTTTTTTTCCTCATAACCTTTATTTTAAAGGGCATTCCACATTTTTCTTGAATGCTGACACTGCTATTGGTTCTTTTAACAATATCGCGAATCCTAAAAAAATCTTTGATACTGATTTTGGCCCTTAAAGTGTAGTAATCCAGCTTCTCCATATCCCATAGATATATTTCATTTATAACAGCCAGGTTAATAAACTTTTCAACCCTGATACCTTTAACAGTAATAATAGCATACCCACAAAAATAATTCCATAGACGTACTAAAAACAAGGAACCACCCCTTAATAATTGTTGTTACTGTTCATACTATAGCTTATCTATCATTGTAGGTTGTTGTGTTTGAAGGATTACTGAGTTATAAGACTAATGGTCTTTTAACGAAGTGTAAGAATTGTATCAATACTGTTTTAAGATTTAAAAATTTATGTTTTTTATTCATCCTTTTATTTCAATTTCTTCTTGAACAATAGATTTTATTAACAGATTGGATCCATTAATAATCATTATTCCGCTGCCGGTATTTATACTTA
>JAAYKT010000397.1 GCA_012522255.1 Clostridiales bacterium | reverse complement strand
TTAAGGTAATCGGTACCCGCCACCTATAGAGGTGGGGGACATCTAGGCCTCGTTATATCTATTCTATTAAAAAGAATGTATTTGATATTCATTAAATATATTAATTACACCAAGATTGGTGCTAATAGGTCTGTTGTTTTTTATTTTTAAGAGGAGAGGAAGGATCACGGGGAATGGCTGAGAATAAAAAAATATGGCTAGCTTCACCCCACATGAGTGAAGAAGGCTACGAAATGCAATATATACAAGAAGCATTTAATACAAACTGGATAGCACCGCTTGGGCCTAATGTTAATGCTTTTGAGAAAGAGCTTGCCGCTAGAGTTGGATCAAAATATGCTGCAGCTATGGCTTCTGGAACAGGGGCCATTCATCTAGCACTTAAGGCTGCTGGTGTTGGAGAAGGAGATATCGTATTTTGTCCAACGCTTACTTTTTCTGCTACAGCAAATCCGATCATCTATCAGAATGCTACTCCTGTCTTTATCGACAGTAATTATGAAACTTGGAACATGGATCTCAAAGCACTAGAGGCAGCCTTCGAGAAGTATTATGATAAGGTGAAGGCTGTTTTAGTTGTACATTTATATGGTCTATCAGCTGATATGGATAAAATAATGGAGATTTGTAGTAGATATAATGTGACTATTATTGAAGATGCAGCTGAGTCTTTAGGTTCTTATTATAAAGGAAAACATACCGGAACCTTTGGTGAGTTTGGAGTATTTAGCTTTAATGGAAAGAAGATTATAACAACTTCCGGTGGTGGTATGATTGTGTCTGATAATGAAAAAAAAATTGAGAAAGTTAGATTTTGGTCTACACAATCAAGAGATCAAGCGAGGCATTATCAGCATAGTGAGCTAGGGTTCAATTACCGTATGAGCAATGTCGCTGCTGGAATTGGTAGAGGACAGCTTAAAATATTAGATCAAAGGGTGAATAAGAAGAAATATATCTTTGAGTTTTACAAGAAAGAACTAAGCCCGCTTGATGGTGCTGAGTTTATGCCTATCAATGAATGGTGTGAACCGAACTACTGGTTGAGTGTTATGACATTAAAAGGTAAAATTAGACCTCTTGAAGTAATGGAAGCCCTAGAAAAAGAGAATATTGAATCAAGACCTGTTTGGAAGCCAATGCACATGCAGCCGTTCTTCGCTGAGTACGATTACATTGGTTCAGATGTCAGTGAGAAGCTATTTAAAAACGGTGTGTGTTTACCAAGTGATACTAAAATGACAGATGAGGATCTTGAGAGGATTTGTGGTATAGTAAAGTCATTATGGATATCGTGTTGTTGATATGACCAAGATCAATGTTAAAAAAGAAGATAGACCGAATAAAGGTATATATAGAAGATTCTTAAAAAGACCAATGGACTTCATTTTATCTTTGATGGCAATTATCGCTTTAAGTCCAATATTTATAATCATCGCAATTCTTGTTAGGTTTAAACTGGGTAGGCCAGTACTATTTAAGCAGAAAAGACCTGGGCTTAATGAGAAGATATTTACCATGTATAAGTTCAGAACGATGACGAACGAGAAGGACGAAAATGGTGAGCTACTTTCAGACAGTTATCGATTAACAAAGTTCGGTAGTATGCTGAGATCTACTTCATTGGATGAACTGCCTGAGCTATTCAATATCCTCAAAGGCGACATGAGCATTATAGGGCCAAGACCTTTACTAGTTAATTATCTGGGACTATACAATGAGCATCAAAAGAGAAGGCATGAAGTGCGGCCTGGTCTTTCAGGATATGCCCAAGTAAATGGGCGTAATGCGATTAGCTGGGAAGATAAGTTTAATCTAGATGTCGATTATATAGACATTATAAGCTTTACTGAAGATTGGAAGATTATCTTCAAGACGATTAAGAAAGTATTGGTTAAGGAAGGCATTAATTCAGATACGTCGGTTACGATGGAGCCATTTAGAGGAAGTAAAGAAGATAGTTAAAACAGAATCATTTAATAATTTAATTCAATGAGGAATGTACTGTCATGAAAGATAAATTGATTATTATTGGTGCCAGTGGACATGGTAAAGTTGTCGCTGATATCGCAATAAAAATGAATAAGTGGCAAAACATCGCATTCCTCGATGATGACGAGTCGATTAAGACATCCATGGGATTAGAAATTATCGGTAAGATAGCTGATGCATTTGTATATAATGATAAGGCTGAATTCTTTGTTGCTATTGGAAACAATGCAACTCGAGAGAAGATACAAGAGAAGTTAATTGTCGAAAGATTAGATGTAGTTAGTTTAATTCATCCTAGCGCAATTATAGGTACTGGCGTTGAAATTGGAATTGGTACAGCTGTAATGGCCGGTGTAGTCATAAACTGCTCAACCAGAGTTGGTAAGGGCTGTATTATCAATACGAGCTCTAGCTTAGATCATGACAATGTTATAGAAGATTATGTGCATATTTCTCCTGGAGTTAGGTCTGCAGGAACTGTGGCTATAGGGAAAAGCACATGGGTAGGTATTGGCAGTGTAATAAGAAATAACGTGAACATATGTAGTGGTTGCATAGTAGGTGCTGGAGCTGTGATCGTTAAGGATATTACTGAACCGGGAACTTATGTTGGAGTTCCCGCAAGGAGAGTTTTTAGATGAGGCAGAACGTTTGGATATGGAATCACTATGCAACAAACATGTTTTTTGATCGGGCTGGAAGACATTATTGGTTCGCAGAAAACTTTATAAAAGAAGGGTACAAGCCTATAATTTTTTGTGCCTCGACAAATCACTTTTCTGATAATGATGTTGATACTAAGGGAGATCAGTACGCTACACATTCTGTGAATGATATTCCTTTTGTTTTCGTTAATACACCTAAGTATAAAGGAAATGGAAAAAAAAGAATAGTTAATATGATCTCGTTCTATATGGGACTTTTAAAGACTGCGGAGGCATATGCGGGATTAAATGGAAAACCTAATGTGATTTTAGCTTCAAGTGTACATCCATTAACGTTGGTGGCTGGAATAAAAGTAGCTAAGAAATTTAATATTCCTTGTATTTGTGAAGTGAGAGATTTATGGCCTGAGAGCATTGTGGCATATGGTTCTTTAAGGCGTAGAAGTGTAATTGCTAAATTATTATACCAAGGTGAGAAATGGATTTATAAGAAAGCAAATTCAGTTATCATGACTTGGGAAGGCGGAAGGCAATATATCATTGATCAAGGCTGGGATAAACAAATAGATTTAAATAAAATAAAACATATAAGTAATGGAGTTGAAATTGATTCATTTGATAAAAATAGACAAGATTATAATATTATTGATTCAGACTTAGAGAATAATAACTTTAAGAATTTAGTATATGCAGGCGCTATAAGGAAAGTAAACAATCTAGGATTTTTATTAGATGTTGCAAAAATAATTCAAAAATATGATCAAAAGATTAGGTTTTTAATTTATGGATCTGGTGACGAAAAAGAAATGCTCGAGAATAGATGTAAAGATGAGAGCATAAGCAATGTAATTTTCAAAGGTAGGGTTGAGAAGACAAGAATTCCCTCAATTCTGGAAAGGTCTTATGCAAATATTGTGCACAACTCGAGCACTTCACTTGATAAATATGGGCAAAGCCAGAATAAATTTTTTGAATATTTGGCTGCCGGCAGATGTGTAATACAAACTTATACAACAGGATATAGCATTTTAGAAAAATTCAATTGTGGTATGTCTGCAACCAGGCAAGACCCTGAAGAAGTAGCTAAAATTATATTTGAAGCATGCAAAGATGATGAAAAAGCTGAACGAATGGGTCAGAATGCAAGAAAGGCAGCTTACGAATTTGATTTTACTAAATTGACGAGAAAACTTATTGAAATCATTGAAAATGTATGAATGAGGGAGAGTATTTCAATATGAAACTGTATGATAGAATTGTAGAAAAGAAAGAAAAAATCTCAGTTATTGGACTTGGCTATGTTGGAATGCCATTAGCAGTTGCATTTGCAAAAAAAGTTGAAGTTATAGGTTTTGATCTAAATAAGAAAAAGATTGAATTATATAAAGCTGGAATTGACCCAACAAACGAAGTTGGTAATGATGAAATCAAGAATACAACTGTTGAATTCACAACTGATGAAACTAAGCTTAAGGAGGCGAAGTTCCACATTGTTGCTGTTCCAACACCAATAAACTCTGATAAAACACCGGATCTATCACCTGTAGAAGGAGCAAGCAGAATTGTTGGTCGTAATTTGACTAAAGGATCAATTGTTGTTTATGAATCAACAGTATATCCAGGAGTAACTGAAGATATTTGTGCTCCAATTTTAGAGAAAGAATCAGGATTAAAAAGTGGAATAGATTTTAAAATCGGCTATTCGCCGGAACGTATTAACCCAGGTGACAAGGTTCATAGATTAGAAAATATTATAAAGATAGTGTCTGGTATGGATGAAGAAAGTCTTGATGAAATTGCAAAAGTATATTAGCTAATAATTGAAATTGGTGTTCATAGAGTTGGAACTATAAAAGTCGCTGAGGCTGATAAGGTAGTTGAAAATAGTCTGCGTGACATTAATATTGCGTTTATGAATGAACTCGCCATGGTATTTGATCGTTTGAGTATTGACACAAAGGAAGTCGTTGAGGCGATGAATACAAAATGGAATGCTTTAGGATTTACACCAGGATTAGTAGGTGGCCATTGTATAGGAGTTGACCCTTATTACTTTATTTATGAAGCTGAGAAGCTAGGCTATCACAGCCAAATTATTCTTTCTGGTAGGAAGATAAATGATGGGATGGGTAAGTTTATTGCCGATGCAGTCATTAAGAAGCTAATATTAGCAAACAAGATAGTAAGACAAGCTAAAGTTGTAATTTTAGGATTAACCTTTAAGGAAAACACACCGTATATTAGAAACTCTAAAGTAGTTGATATTATTGATAGTCTTAAAGAGTATAGCATTAAACCTATTGTAGTCGATCCAGAGGCAGATGTTCTTGAAGCTAAATACGAATATGGGATTGATTTGGTAGATATTAAAGATGTGAAAGATGCCGATTGTATAGTACTTGCAGTTGCACATGACTCATTTAAGCAAATGAGTTGGAATGAAATAAATAGTTTATATGGGGATTATAAGTATAACGAGAAGGTACTTATTGATGTTAAAAGTATTTTCGATCGAAATGAGATCGAAAACAAGGGATTTAGTTATTGGAGGTTATGAATAATGAAAGCTTTTATTTAAGGTAAAAATGATATGATGTAAGAGTTTTTATTTAACGAACTGCTTGTGGAAGAATCAAGGGAAATATAAAAAATTTAGGTATGAAAGGGTAAATAATTATGAGTGGAAAATATCAAGTTTGCAAAAATTGTGTAATGGATACGACTGATCCTGAGATTAAATTTGATGAAAATGGAAGGTGCGATTACTGCGATAATTACTATAATAGAATACAACCCAGTTGGGATCCCAAAGGTGGAGAACAGAAACTGCAAGAATTAGTAAAGAAAATAAAAGCTTCAGGGAAAGGGAAAAAATATGACTGTATAATAGGATTAAGTGGTGGTGTAGATAGCTCTTATTTGACTTATTATTCCAAAGAAAAGCTAGGCCTAAGACCTTTATTACTATCAGTAGATACTTGTTGGAATTTGAATGTTGCTAATGCTAACACAGAAAGAATAGTTAGTAAATTGAACTTAGATGTAGAAAGGATTACAGTTGACTGGGAAGAAATGAAAGATTTGCAAATTGCATTTCTTAAATCACAAGTTCCGTATCAGGATTTGACACAAGACCATGCAATATTTGCAGGACTGTATAATTCAGCGGTCAAATATGGTATTAAATATGTTTTAACGGGAGCGAACTTTTCTATGGAAGGAGTGAAACCCCCGTATGAGTGGGTTTATATAAACGATATACGATTGATTAAATCTATTCATAAGAAATATGGGACAAGACCATTAAAAACTTTCCCAATGGCAGGAATGCTAAAATACAGACTATATTACAGATATATTAAGGGGATGAAAATTGTTCACCCACTCAATCTAATACCGTATAAAAAAGATGATGTCCTTAAAGAGTTAGAAGAAAAGTTTGGTTGGGAGAAGTATGAGAATAAACATTACGAAAATATATTCACCAGATTTTATGAAGGATATTGGTTGCCAAAAAAATTTGGATATGATAAGAGGAAATGTTATTACTCGATTATGATTCTTAATGGGCAAATGACAAGAGAAAAAGCATTAGAAATGTTAGAAAAACCACCATATGATGAAAATCAGGCGCTGAAAGATATGGAATATATAGCGGAAAGGTTTGGAATGAGTAAAGATGAGTTTTTACAATTAATGAATGGTGAAAACAAGACGTATAGAGATTATAAAAATAGTGCTTTTCTATTAAAATCAGCAATTAGATTCGCGATGTTTGTGGGTATGGAGAAAAGAAATTTTAGATGATGCTTTGAAATTGGCAAGATCTATCTTGCAGTGGGAATTTAAAGAAATATATAGATACCATTAAATCATTAAACAGAGGTGAAGACATTTTTCTGTAAGGATGGGGCTGGGTACTTTGAGGGGATATGCAAGGTTTGTCAATGGCTTGAATAAGTGGGGAAATAGACTATAAAGTAAGTAGCAAAGCAAATTGCTCAATAAAGTATGCATTTGTACAAGAAGTTGTTTTAAATTATCATATAAGATGGTTAATTAATCTATGTGGTATATAGACTGGAGGAAATATGACCCTCGAAACATTAGTTTCAACAATGTATCAAAATGACTATAGTCTGCTTGAAAAAATGAATATACAATCTGATGCTATAATAGTCAATCAATGTAATGTAAATGAATTTGCGGAGTTTAGTTATAAAGGTTATCGGGTTAAATTCATGTCCTTTGCAGAACGTGGTATAGGTTTAAGCAGGAATAACGCACTATTACGTGCTTCTTCAGATATCTCATTATTTGCTGATGATGATGTAGTTTATATTGACGGCTATAAAGATATTATAATAAAGGCCTTTGAGGAAAACAGACAAGCAGACGTTATCGTATTTAATGTTCCAAGTACAAATCCTGAGAGACCTACATACATCATCCCAAAACATAGCAGAGTTAGGTGGTATAACTGCCAACGGTATGGAGCAGTAAAAATTGCAATAAGAACAGAACAATTGAAACATGCTCGTATTTGCTTTTCACTTTTATTTGGTGGTGGTGCAAAGTATAGTTGTGGAGAAGATAGCTTATTCATTATTGATTGTATAAACAAAGGGTTAAATGTTTATGCAAATCCTACTATAATTGGTTATGTTAATCAAGAAAGCTCATCTTGGTTTGCAGGATATAATGAAAAATATTTTTTTGATCAGGGTTTATTATTCGCTTGTGTGTCAAAACGTTGGGCAAAGATTTTGTGTTTACAATTCTTAGTAAGGCATTATAAGATGTTTCGAAAAGATATATCGATAAAAAAATCATTTAAGCATATGATTGAGGGTGTAAAAACATTTACTAGGCAAAAACAATAGAAATATAACGAGGCCTAGATGGGCCCCCGTCCCACCTCTTAACGTATTTTCAGCCAAGGGCTGAAAAACGTGTGGTGGCGGGTACCGATTACCTTAATCAGGCGGCGAGCATATCTCCCGCCTCGATATAACGGTGTGTTGCGATTGCAAGCAATCGCTTCCGTTGTTATAATTGGTTTTTATTTGGAAAATCTATGTGATGGAATAAGTCACAAAGACTTCAAGGATTCACACCCATCACACTATGACTGCTACGGTGATATTTTTTTCGGCATAGTGAATCCAAATAAACATTATTGCTCCTAAGAACCGTTAGATATCATACCAGGAACTGTATTGTCGTTCCCTGTCCCATAAACCTGCTGCTAAAGCATAAGTTTGTGATTTAGTGATTACTGATATCTGTCGTCTTGTATGAGATTACAGTAGACATGAAGTAAGTAGTACCGTTGTTTTACTACTGAAAACCTAAATCAGTTTTTTATCAAATGCCCTAAGCCTACTGCCTCTATAGCCGGGGGATAAACCGATTTCCGTTTCAATGGTGGGTTGAATCTCCCGCTGAAGGGTATTTGATAAAATGCTCGTGGCGCGTTTCACACAAAACTCGTAATGAATACGCTTCAGCACCCGCGTTTTGGCGCAAAATTCGTACAAGCGCTCATTGAATTTCCTTCTATTAATATAGCACTGTAATAACCTGCTGCCATGCTATATAAAACAATGTTATATACTAAAATATTCCAATTTGGAGGGTTCACTAAATGAAGGATATACTTAACCTGCCTTACATAATTTCAGCGAAGTATAGACTGATATTAACCCAAATTTGGTATAAACATTTTTTTAAATCAATCGGAAAACACAGTAGAATTCTAAAACCGCTTAGGTTGGTGAACACTAGATATATAACACTAGGAAATAATGTATATATAGACAAGTATGTGTATATGGTAACGGATTCAACCCCGTGTTACACTGCAAATTTGGTTATTGGTGATGGAACAAAAATTGGGAACTATAACCATATAGCATGCGTAAATGAAGTAATTATCGGGAAAAATGTTTTAACAGCAGATTGGGTATACATCTCCGATAACTATCATGCTTACAATGATATAGAAATACCAATAAAAAACCAAGGTGTCGCCTCAAAAGGAAAAACATCAATTGGTGATAACTCATGGCTCGGTGATAAAGTTTCAGTTATTAGCTGTAGTATTGGTAGAAATTGTATTATCGGTGCGAATAGTGTGGTATTACATGATATTGATGATTTTTGCATTGCTGTAGGCTCTCCAGCTAAGGTTGTTAAAAAATACAACCATTCTACTAAGATGTGGGAAAAAGTTAAATAAAAGTACTTCTGTTTCTATTTACTTGGGGGATTATATAATCATGAAGGCCTTATTTATTGGTCCAAAGTTTTATAATTATGATATAGCCATACAAAATGAGTTAAAACGACGGGGTTATGATGTTGACTTTTTTACTGAAAGAAGTACGAAATGGTTTTCCATATCGCACTTTTTAACTAAGGTACACCCTCGTTTTGATGCACTCTATAAATTATATGAAAATAGTATTTTAAATGCAATTCATGTTAAGAAATATGATTTGTTTTTATTAATTCGTGGTGAGGTGTTAAGCGAAGATTTTATTCAAGCAATAATTCAAAATAATTTAAATCCACAAGCAACAAAGGTTTATTATTCTTGGGATTCGGTGGTAAATCTTCCCAATGCAAAAAATCTTGTTAAATATTTTGATCGTTCATATACATTTGATGCGTCAGATGCCAAGAATTACAGTGAAATGTCGTTTTTACCGTTATTTTATCAGGAAGAATACTCGAAAAATGTTCATAAAGAAGCAAATAATTGTAAATATGATTTGGCAATCATAGCATCTTTTTCTGAAAAAAGATACTGGGCTGTAAAAAAATTAATAAGTTCAGGTTACAATGTATATCACTTACTATATGTGCCGCGTTTGCTTTTTCTGAAGAACAAATTATTCAACAAAAAATATAGACATATAGATGGCAAGTATTTATCGTTTAAAAAGATTAGCTCACAAGATATCATTTCAATCTACAATAATGCATTTGCTGTTCTTGATATTCCGAGTGAGACGCAGACAGGTATAACAATGCGCTCTATTGAGTGTTTGGGATTTGGCATCAAACTAGTAACAACAAATATAAATATTAAAGAATATGACTTTTATGTGGATGACAACATATGGGTTCTTTCACTCGATGATAAAAAGGGATGCTTTGTTCCACCTGACAAAACATGGTTACAAGGTGATTATAAAAACCTGGGATGTAATATATTGACAAAATACAGCATATCAAGCTGGATAGGTACATTAATAGGAGAAAATACAGATGCAACTGGAACCTGAAAATTGTGTTAAGAATAAAATGTTCCTCTATTTGTTTCTCACCTTAGTGGTACTAGCAAGTGGTTCTCAATTATCAACTGATAGGTCCCTGCTTATTTCGGCTTTATTAGTAGCCTCATCCGGAATTATTTTTATAATGAGTGGAAAAACGACATTGTCGATTTATACAATCCTTGTACCCGGAATATTTTTTTCATTCCTAATGGTGCAGTCACGTTTCGTCGAGGGCACAAATTTTGACGTTGCTATCAAATTGACTGTATTAATGCTTTGTGTATTCATTGGTATAAATGTGATAAAAAGTAGTGCGATAGATTATTTATCTGTACTAGCTAACATAATTAAATTTTTTATGTACCTTTCTTTCGTTGTGTATGTATTAATCCTTTTAGGTGTTAATCTCCCTCAGGTGTATATATCTGAATTAGATTACTACTCAACATTATATTTAGGAGTAGAGAATATTGCGGATGGACTCGCTGGGTCGGGAATAACTCTTCCAAGATCGTTCGGTATATTTTGTGAACCGGGACTATATCAGATATTCTTAAATTATCTTATAATTTTTATTCTTTTTATTAAAAAAAAGCGGAGTAAAAAGGATTTATTACAACTCATATTTATTGTCATTAATATTGTTCTAACATTTTCAATAATAGGGTATGTTGTTGCAGTTTGTTTGATATTTCTATTTATTTTCCTTAGACAAAACAAGCTTATGAGTAAAATACTGCTTATTATGTTATATATTATAGTTATCGCATTTGTTTTTCCAATAATAAGTGACTTCCTTCGATTTAAAATGACAACGGGATCTTTTGAAACAAGAACCGCAGATATTACATTGGGGTTAGATGTTCTATTTGATAATTTTTGGTTCGGAACCGGTCTTGATCAGATTGCTTACCGAAAAGCTTATGAAGATGTTTATCAGAGGTTTCGAGGAAATACAAATGGGCTACTTTCTATTGGCATCATATATGGGGTATTTGGAATAATATTCTATTACGTTGGGATAAAAAAGTTTCTTAAGGAAATAAAAGCTATATATGGGGTAGTTGCTGCAATAGCGATGTTAGGTTGGCTTATTGCTTCGCTAATAAACGAACCAATTCAAAATTCATGTTTATTATATGCCTTTATGGCTCTCGGATGGATAAAATTAAAAGAGGTAAAAAACAGAAAAGCCGTTTGTCAACAAATAAGTAAACAGAAATAGCATAATTGGAACAAAACCTGCATATAGAGGGAGGTATGTAATGAAGGGTATTATTTTAGCTGGGGGAGCTGGGACTCGGCTCTATCCATTAACAATGGTAACAAGTAAACAGCTACTACCAGTATATGATAAGCCAATGGTGTATTACCCATTATCTACACTTATGTTGGCAGGGATAATAGATATTCTTCTAATATCTACGCCAGCTGATTTACCCAATTTTAAGCGTCTTCTTGGTGACGGAAATCAATTTGGCATAAACATTTCTTATAAAGCTCAGCCTAGCCCGGACGGTTTAGCCCAGGCATTTTTGCTCGGTGAAGAGTTCATTGGAGATGATCAGTGTGCTATGATCCTTGGCGATAATATTTTCTACGGTGGTGGTCTTGTAAAGAGACTCGAAAAGGCAGTGGAAAATGCTAAGAATGGATACGCTACTATTTATGGTTATTATGTCAGTGATCCACAACACTTCGGCATAATGGAATTTGATGAGGCTTGGAATGTTCTTTCTGTGGAGGAAAAACCCCAGAAACCGAAGTCAAACTATTGCATCACTGGTCTGTATTTTTACCCGAGGGGTGTCAGTGCAAGAGCCAAGGAAGTAAAACCCTCTGCTCGCGGCGAACTTGAAATTACCACATTGAATGATATATATCTTCAGAATAGCAGCTTAAAGGCTGAAATACTCGGGCGTGGATTTGCATGGCTTGATGCTGGTACAATGGACAGCCTTATTGAGGCATCAGAATTTGTTCAAATGCTTGAGAAACGCCAGGGAGTTAAGATTTCGGCTCCTGAAGAAATTGCCTATCGTAATGGGTGGATTAATATGAAAGAATTGCTTAATGCGGCGGAAAGATATGGAAAATCCCCGTATGGCGAACATTTAAGGAAAGTCGCTGATGGTACAATTATTTATTAAGGAGCAGATCGATGAAAATTCTTGTAACAGGCGCAAGCGGATACCTCGGACAAGGTATTGTTAAGACATTAATTGAAAACGGTCAGCAGGTTGTTGCAACTGACTTTACAACACAGTGGATTGATAAACGCGCAGAAATACTCGCAACTGATTTGTTTGCTATAGATAACCCATTTGTTTTTTTTGGTTGTCCTGATGTGGTATTACATTTGGCATGGAAAGATGGCTTCGCTCATAATAGCCCTTCACATATAACTAATCTATCTGCTCACTGTGATTTTATTCAGAAGCTTGTTGTGAGCGGAGCCAAACACATAGCAGTGATGGGTTCCATGCATGAGGTGGGTTTCTTCGAAGGAAGTATTGATGAAAAAACTGCCTGCTCGCCGATGAGTTATTATGGCATTGCAAAAAATGCTCTTCGCCGGTATGTTGAAATACTTGCGTCCAGTAATCGGTTCATATATCAGTGGCTTCGTGGTTACTATATTGTAGGAAATTCTGAACATGGAAACTCCATATTCTCTAAGATTACTACATCAGCTAAAGCTGGGGAAAAAGAGTTTCCGTTCACAATGGGATTGAATCAATTTGACTTCATTGACTACGATGATTTCTGTTTCCAAGTGGCAGCGACAGTGGGTCAAGAAGAAGTGAACGGAATAATCAATATATGCACTGGAAGACCGGAAAAATTAAGCGACCGTGTTGAAAGATTTATTAAGGAAAATGGCTATAATATAAAACTTCAATACGGTGCTTTCCCTGATCGCCCTTACGACTCAAAAGCCGTGTGGGGAAATAACTCAAAGATTACTGAAATACTATCAACCTCGGAATTTAAAAAAGTTAAATTAGAGTAAGGAGAACAACGATGACTATTATTGTAACTGGCGGAGCTGGATTCATCGGCGCAAACTTCATCTTCTATATGTTGAAGAAGTATCCAGATTATAGGATTGTATGTTTAGATAAATTGACCTATGCAGGAAATCTGTCCACGCTTGCTCCCGTAATGGACAATCCACAATTCAGATTTGTCAAAGTTGACATCTGTGACCGCAAGTGTGTGTACAAGATTTTTGAAGAGGAGCAACCAGATATCGTAGTTAATTATGCTGCAGAAAGTCATGTTGACAGAAGCATTGAGAATCCTGGCGTATTCTTGGAGACGAACATCTTAGGAACTGCTACAATGATGGATGCTTGCCGGAATTACGGGATTAAGCGTTACCATCAAGTAAGCACAGATGAGGTCTATGGAGACCTTCCGCTTGACAGACCAGATCTGCTATTTACGGAAGAAACCCCGATTCACACATCAAGCCCTTACTCATCATCCAAGGCAGCAGCAGATCTCTTGGTTCTTGCTTATCACAGAACTTATGGTTTGCCTGTGTCTATCAGCAGATGCAGCAACAACTATGGACCATATCACTTCCCAGAAAAACTTATTCCGCTAATGATTGCAAATGCTTTGAATGACAAGCCGCTTCCTGTATACGGCGAGGGTATTAATGTGCGTGATTGGCTCTATGTTGAAGATCACTGTAAAGCAATTAACCTTGTTATCCATAAAGGAAGGGTTGGCGAAGTTTACAATATTGGCGGTCACAATGAAATGCGGAATATCGATATCGTTAAGTTAATATGTGATATATTGGGCAAACCGTACTCACTTATTACTTATGTTACTGACCGCAAAGGCCACGATATGCGTTATGCAATAGACCCGACTAAGATTCATAATGAATTGGGATGGTTTCCGGAGACAAAGTTCGCTGATGGCATTAAGAAAACTATCCAGTGGTATCTTGATAATCGTGAATGGTGGGAAACCATCATTAGTGGTGAATATCAACATTACTATGAGAATATGTACGGTAACAGATAAAGTAGTATAGAATATTTACTTGAGGTGTTATGCGGCGAGGATGAAAATCCGAAATTTACTAAATAAAAGTAGAGAATATACGTTTTTTACAGTGGCAACTATGTTGTCAGCAGGGGTACATTTTATCTTCTCAATATATGCTAAGAGGAGCATCGAGCCTCTAGAATATGGTATCTACTCGACCTGCGTAATATTGCAGACATACATGACGTATTTTCAGTTAGGCTCGATGAATGCTTTTAATCGGGATTATCCGCAACTTATAGGTGCAAAGGATTATAATAAAGCAAAGGCATATCGAGAAACAACACTTACTTTATTACTTATCATGTTTGGCTTAGCAGTTATAATTACTTTCTTTATTACATTCGTTTGGAAGTTAACAACCCCAGATGTTGATATTCGATATTCATTAGGATATTTCTTGTGTGCGATCATTGCAGCTCTTTCCGTAATTGAAAGCTTTGGAAATAGTAGAACAAGAATTGATGGTAATTTTATTTATAACGCTATAGTGCTTATAGTCCAGTTGTTTTCTGTGCCAATAGGTATTTTACTGATTCAGTATTTCGGTTACTATGCACTTTACTTTACAACGATTATCTCATTGCTAATTGGTATTGCAATGTTCTATAAAAGAGGATATTCTGATGTAAAACTCCAGATTGACCGGAAACTGCTAAAAGAGTTGATTCTAACCGGAATGCCGCTACTAATCAATGGTCTTGTATGGACGGTCGTTAATACAATTGACAAGTTTGTTATCCTTGGATTTCTTGAAACGGAAGCATTAGGCGTGTATGGTATAGCACAGAATGCATTCTCCTTTATTGTATTAATCCCAAATGCTTTATCGAATATTTTTTATGTGCGAATGGGGAGAGAATATGGGGCTACTGGTGAAGTGCAGCAACTAAACAAAGTAGCTAATAATTTTACATCGATTCTTGCTGTTTTTACTAGTTTCATTGCTATTGGTGCATTTTTTTTAATACCACCATTTGTCAGACTTGTAGTACCCAAATATGTTGATGGAATAGCTTCTGCGCAAATACTTGTGGTTGCCCTGGCAATATATGCACCAACACTTATTAATGGTAATATTCTAACGATATTAAAGAAAAATGCGGTCATTCTTAGGTTATCTGTGTACCTTTGCATATTTAATATCTTGTTTTCTATTTTATTTATATTATTCATATCTAAAGATATAAGTAGTGTTGCTTATGGTACTGCAGTAGCATATATTCTATATTC
>JAAYKT010000396.1 GCA_012522255.1 Clostridiales bacterium | reverse complement strand
CCATAGCCGGCATAAATGAAAATTGGCTTCAAAATGAATTAAGAAAAAATAAAATTGGGTCTGTAAAAGATGTTCTGTTTGCTTTTACTACTCCGGTAAAAGTACTCAAGTTCCAATTAAAAGATAATGCGAAAAAAGGTGGTAAGAAATGAAACAATTAATTCTATCTATTATAATAGTTGTTGTAATACTATCTTTGGGCGTATTTACAATAAAGACGATTGGCAAAGAAGCTGAAAACCTAAACACTCTGTTAATTGAAATAGAAAATAGTGTTTATGACGATAACTGGGCAGAAGCAAATATAGTATCAGAATCCATTGAAGAACTGTGGGATAAATATAAGAAGGAATGGCCAATGCTTATTGACCATTTGGAAATAGATAATTTAAGTTCAAAACTTGCAGAGCTACGAGCATATATCACAAGTAGCAATAAGGACGAAACTTTGGCTAAGGTTGCCGCCCTAAAGATTTTAGTAAAACATATTCCGGAAAAAGAATCTTTTATAATTCAAAACATATTATAGTCTTTTCCATAACCTCTATAGCATTTTTTAATCTTCTTTTTTGAGAAATATTATTACCTGCTTCATATCTTCAGGTAAAGGTGAGTAAATCTTTATATGTTCTTTCTTATATGGATGCAAAAACTCTAACTTGGATGCATGAAGAGCCTGCCTATTAATTAACTGTGTCTTTTTCCCGTACAAACAATCACCTAAAATAGGATGGCCGATATTAGAAAGGTGGACTCTTATTTGATGGGTTCTTCCGGTTTTAATAGTTACATCAAGCAAAGAAGAATTTGTATAGGCTTCAACTACTCTATACTCTGTTATAGCTTTTTTCCCGGTCTCTTCAATAATTCTCTCCCCCGCTTTGTTTTTTACATTGCTGATAGGCTTTTTTATTATACCCTCACTTCTTTCAGGTATTCCTCTTACTATGGCAAGATATTTCTTTGTCATTGTATTAGTTGAAAAACGATATAATAAACTATGAGTCTGCCCATCTTTTGGAATCAATACAGCACCTGATGTATTCATGTCAAGCCTGTTAAAGAACCGTACCGGCTCATTAATTTCCTTTCTATCAAAGTAGTACCTGATTCCATTTGCAAGTGTATCATCAGTATTTTTATCTTTTGTGGGATGCATAGAAATAAAAGGCGGTTTGTGAACAACCATTAAAAATTCATCTTCATATAGTATTAAAAGATTAACCTTTTTAGGTATTAATCCATCATCTTGATCATCTGCGTATAATATTTGAATAATATCACCATATTTAACTAATGAATCGCCATAAGCTTTCTTATCATTTAGTTTTACCATACCGTTTTTTAATAAACCTTTGGCTTTTCTTGATGATAATTTCATATCTTCTTTCAAATAAGCTATCATCATCTTTTTTTCATTTGTAACTGATACTATTTTTTTATTCATATTTTTACCCCTTTAAAAGTGCTTGCCCTATTGAAGTTAAAAAAATAGCAGCCATGGCTGACGGAACATTGATAATATGGTTTTTTCTTTTCCATAATATGAACCGTCTTTTTCTTGACATACCCAATCTTCTGTATAGTTTTAAAAACTGCCGAATAAATCCTTGATGATAATATCATAATTTCCGGGAATTTCTGAGCACCATGATCTGTCCTTCAAATATTTCAGTGTTCCCATAGGACTTATAAAATGTAATTTATGCGCCAATAGGAATTGGTATCGTAGACCGTACTTTTTGTTAAAAGCCTCATTGATTATTTTATCTCCGTATTTAGTATCACCAATAATAGGAAGCATTTCTTTGGATAAGTGAACTCTTATCTGGTGAAATCTACCTGTTACCAATTCAACTTCAAGCAATGAGTAACCATGCTTTTCTTCCAACCTTCTATATCTTGTTAACGAATTTTTGCCTTTATCCTCCCCTTCATAAATAAAAGCTAATCTGTTAGTTTCATCTTTACCCAAAATACCGGAGATTTCATCTTTCTCTTTCGCTTTACCTTTGACCAAGCATAAATAATACTTGGCTAAACCATTTTCTCTAATTGTCTGATTAACCGACCTTAATGCATCATAGTTTTTAGCCGCAATAACCAGGCCGGACGTATTTCTGTCCAAACGATTGCATAATGCAGGATTAAACGTAGGAGATTGTATGTTTTTATCAGCCTCCAAATATCCTAAAACCCTATGTATCAAAGTATCATTATCTTTATTTGAAACTGAATGGCTTAAAAGACCTGCAGGCTTATCTATAATAAGGATATTTTCATCTTCAAAAACAATATTGATTTATTCAAAACTTTTATTATACTCTTTTTTTAAGTCAAAGTTAAGATAAATGTTTACTACATCATTTAGCTGTAGTTCATAGTTTTCTTTCACTTTTTTCCCATTAACCTTTACTATCCCTTTCCTTATAAACTTGTAAATATCACTAAGTGGGTATTCTTTTAACAATTTTCTCAAAAACCGATCCAACCTTTGTTCATATTCATTTTTGGTTATTTTAATTGATTCCATTTTTCCTCCAATAATCTTTACACTGCCTATAGGCAAAATTTAGATATGCTTTTTTTGTTTTTTTAATAATATGATGATTCCAATTGCTAAAATAATCGCTAACGCAATAAAATAAAATGATAATATCTTGATAGCCATGTTTGAAAAAAACTCTTCCGAAAAAATATTAACCAACCTATCGGTTTTTGGGTCAAGCAGCCAAAGATCATTTCTAAAAAAAATCTTATGAAAGATTGTAAAATACTTGTTAAAATCAACATACATAAGAAACATTAGCATCAAAAACGGGAAAGTACCCCATACAGATGAAATTATCAAACATTTCCCAACGTCTATTTTTACATTATTATTAAAATGAATTATAAAGAAAATAAACATCAATAATAAAAGCCCTATATTTTTTGCTACAATGATCGCTTGAAAAATATTCTTTACATCTATCATATGTAATTTATCATTTATACTAAAAAATTCAACTTCTTCTCCATTAATCAATGCCGTGAAATCAAGGTCTTCCCTTACATTTTTAATATAATTCAGTAGATTCTGTGTTGCAACAATTAAGTCGTTTTTATCAATACCGATT
>JAAYKT010000395.1 GCA_012522255.1 Clostridiales bacterium | reverse complement strand
TTTTTATAAAAATCAAATCGTTAAACGAGTTTAGTTCTATTTTTTTGCTGACTGCATCATTTATTGCCTGTGTAGCAAAAAGTCTTGCCTTTATTTCTGAAATAGCAATCAGTTTTGGTTTTATATTGTTTTCTATAAAGAAATAAAGGAATAATACTAATACGAAAAGCATAATTAAAACAATATATACTTTATTTTTCCCTTTCTTAAGTTTTAGATTATATTTCATAACTATTTTCCTTCCTATTATCCTTTCAATGAATTATATGTGAAAAGTTTTGAATAAATATTTGAATTTCTTCGTCTAAGTATTAATAATAATAATTTATAATATTTGAATTGTAATTGTACATCACTTTAACATATCCGTGATATCAGTCTATTGTGTTTTACACAATGGCAAAGTTATAAGATTAAAGACCTATAACCTTTTAACACCTGTAATTATTGCCCGAACATGCATTTGCCATGGTATATGCGATATGCTATAATATTCGTGTTAATATTTGTGCTTACGGGCTTTCATACATAGGAGGTATCGTATGAATAACAAAGAAAGTGGACAAAAAGAAAAGATAAAAAGAAAAGATAAAAAAGCTAAGTCATCAGTTGCCAAAAAGGTTCTTTTGATAGTTTTCCTTGTTTGTGGTTTAACGATAATTGTAGGTTCCGGTGTTGTTTTAGGTACAGTTTATGTATGGATTAAAGATGCAGAGCCCATGGACTACGATGAGTTATTTGATTTGAACCAGACAACTTATATTGTCGATGTAAATGAAAAGGTTATTGATAAGCTGCATGCCAATGAAAATAGAACCATGACTACGCTTGATGAGATACCTAAGGATCTGCAAAATGCTTTTATTGCCATTGAGGATAAAAGATTTTACACTCATAACGGCGTTGATATTAAGCGTATTATAGGTTCTGCCATTGAAGATTTCAAATTAGGCAAACTTGCCCACGGGGGCAGTACCATAACTCAGCAACTAATAAAAAATATTTATCTGAAACCCGAAAAAAAATTTAAACGTAAAATAATTGAAGCGTATTATGCCATACAATTGGAACGTCAGTTTACTAAAAATCAAATTTTGGAAGCTTACTTAAACACTATAGGATTGGGTGGAAATAATGTGGCAGGTGTTAAGGAGGCTGCTTTGTATTATTTTGCAAAAGACATAGGTGACTTGAACTTGGCAGAATCTGCAATAATAGCAGGTATAACAAAGTATCCCTCTACTTATTCACCATATCTTAATTTTGATAGTTCCATCAAAAGAAAAAATCTTATTATTTCAGAGATGTTGGACCAAAACATGATATCTAAGGAAGAGTATGATGAAGCTTTGGATGCAGAAATAAAACTGGCAAAGGTAGAAAGAGAAATAGATACGACATATTTTGCCGATATGGTTATAAAGGATGTAATTTTTGCCTTACAGGAAAAATTGGGATATACCAAGGAAGAGGCAAACAGAAAGGTATATAACGGCGGTTTAAAAATAGTAGCTACTATAGATACAGATATGCAAAATATCGTTGAAAACGCATTTGAAAATGAAAAACTATTTCCTCCCTCGAAAGAGGATGAAGAAGGAACGCTGCAACCCGAAGCCTCTTTTGTTATAATTGATAATAATACCGGCGAGATAAAAGCTATCATGGGCGGCAGAAGCACTAAAATAAGAAGAGGCCTTAATAGGGCTACGCAATCGTTGCGTCAACCCGGTTCTTCCATAAAGCCTTTGAGTGTATACGCACCTGCCTTGGATAATGGTTACACCGCAGGCACAGTAGTGGATGATTCGCCGGTGACTTTCGGTAATTATTCACCGAGGAATTACGACAAGACTTTTAGAGGGTTGGTATCTATCAGAGAAGGAATAAGGCAATCACTTAATATTGTTGCTGTAAGGGTTTTACAAGATATAGGTGTTGAACGTTCTGTAGAATATTTACAAAAATTCGGTCTTACCACCGTGGAAACAAAAAACCCAAAAAGAAATGACAGGAACCTCCCTGCTTTGGCTTTGGGCGGCATGACTAATGGTGCAAAACCGGTAGAAATGGTTGCTGCTTATAATGTTTTTCCTAATAAAGGAGTATATATTTCTCCAAAGTCTTTTACAAAAGTTTACGACCGGCATGGAAATATACTGATAGAAAACGCTTTTGAAAAACGAAGAGTAATAAACGAACAGGTTGCCTATCTAATGGTAAATATGATGAGAGATGTTGTTCAAAGCGGTACGGGTGTAAATGCCTCATTGCCCAATATGCCTGTAGGAGGCAAAACGGGTACAACCACAGAGTACAAAGATGCATGGTTCATAGGATATACCCCTTATTATACGGCAGCTGTTTGGATGGGTCATGATGACCCCAAACCTATGTCATTTACCGGCGGCTCATATCCCGCAAGACTGTGGAAAGCCATAATGGCGGATATTCACAAAGGTTTGCCTGCGAAAAAATTTGAACAGCCGGGTGGTTTTGTTACTGTGGAGATTTGCACCAAATCGGGAAAAAGGCCTACCGAACTTTGCAAGCTTGATCCTAGGGGGCCTACGATAAAATCTGAAATTTTTATCAAGGGCACTGAGCCCGATGAAGAAAATACCTGTGATATTCATGTTATTAAGGATATATGCACGGAATCCGGCTTATTGGCATCACCAAGCTGTCCGCCTTCCTTAATAGAATCAAAAATATTTACACAAAGAACTGAGCCCCTTGATAAAAATAAAGCTTTGCCGGCTGACAGCATTTATGAAGCACCGGATGAAATTTGTGATTTGCAGCATGAGTATTTTGATGAAGAAGAAGACAATGATGATAACGAGAATAATTTTGAGCCTGAAAATAACAAGGATTATGATAAGGATAATGATAACAACAAGCCTAAAAAAGAATCCAACAGTTCGGATGAAAAAAAAGAAAATAAAAATTAGCGAAAGCCATATAAAAAAGAGAGACTGTGAAATAGTTTGTGTATGAAAATCCTCCGAGTTAAGGTAAAATAAAAATACTTAACGAGGAGGATTCATTAATGGCTAGAAAAAGACCTGAAAGTAAAAACAGTGAATTATTAAGGTT
>JAAYKT010000394.1 GCA_012522255.1 Clostridiales bacterium | reverse complement strand
AGTATGGATGTCTAGCTTTATATTATCCATATTAGCATCTGAAGTTTATTTTAATATTCTCTCGACATAGTGACAGTATGAATACATTCAAAATTTCTAATGTATCCTAAATACAACCACAACACCTAAAGCAAGTCGACTCCAGGATTTACCCGTGGGGATACCCGCTTTTAATTAACTAAGATATTACGATACCGGGAGCAACCAAACCTTAAGAAAGTTCCAACTTTCACAATAGTTGACACTCGGTTGTGCAGCGCATATACTAGGTGTAAGCTCCAAGGAACACCTAAGACAATAATCCTCATCGGAGCCCGAAAACGGAAACAGAAAACCTTCAACCCAGTAATAGTACCGGGTAAAGCGATTCACTATATCCGAAAGAAAAGTAAGTGAAATTAGTTTACAACAGCAACACGATACCAAGATCATTATTTAAGAGAAATTCCGAAAATAAGGAAAAGTAAAGTAAATAAAAGATGGCAGTAAAGTGAAACTGGAGGGAACTAAGAGTAAAAGAAATTCCAAGGACGAAGGTAAAACGAAAAGTTGAAGGACAGGAAACAAAGTAAGAAGGCAAAGAAAAGGAAAGTAGTCGATAAAGGTTCGTTGGAGCTTACTTTATTCTCAGGCTAATCTCGGAATAGAATAGCAGTTACTTCATCAAGCCCGCTTAATCGACGTACTGCAGGTACGCCTCAATCGCGGGCTTGATTTGTAATTCCTGCCTGAGAGCTGCCTTTTAAACGTAGTACAGCCGTCTCTACCTTCTATGAGGAGGGAATGGAATTGCGGGTAGCAGCATAGTAACCATCAAATATAAAGGGCTCGGATCGAGCCTTCGGCGAAGGAGTAGGTTACGAACCCGATGACCTGATAAGCTCCCATCTTCAACACTGGTAAGGTGTAAGTAGGGGAGTAGTTACTAGGAGTCAAGTGCATAATTGGACCCACCAAGAGGGCACTATTTTGATAAATAGAAGTACATGAACGCACACCAGTATTGCCTGACTATCAGCCTACAGGCCGATAGTCAGGCATCAATCGCAGCAATACATTTCGCAACTCCCCCAAGGATAAGATCATTTTCGACCCGTACCAGCAACAATCAATGTGGATCAAGGCGCATTTTACAAATCCTGACTACATCAAGCTTCTGGAAGAAGCTGCAGTTAAAATCCTCATGGATGGCAAAGGGCAGCAGCCATTTGGATAATGTCAGAATTGAACCGGGCTCATTCTTCAACTGGGGACATATGCCCAGATCAAGGTTATTATGGCAGCTTACCCTAGCTGCCTGATAATATAAAAACAGGAAAGGGGGGGCGGAGTCTTAACTGTCTGAAAAACCTTTACTTATATTATAAGGGACTGGAAAAAATGGTAGTGAGGTGTCGTAAATGGAAAAAAACAGATGGGTTCTCTTAGCCGTTAGTATCTGTGCAAACCTTTGTATTGGTTCTGCTTACGCCTGGAGCGTATTCTCCAAGCCATTACAGGCAAACTTTGGCTGGACAGCCACAGAAGTCAATTTAGCATACTCGATCTGTTTAGGAATGATTCCGTTAGCCATGATAGTCGCCGGAAAACTACAGGATAGATATGGTCCTAAGTGGGTAATTTTTGGCGGAGGAGTTCTTTTTGGTATCGCCGCAATCTTAGTAAGTTTCATCACAAGCTTGTCCGGGTTGTATTTGACTTATGGTTTAATGGGTGGAATAGGTATCGGCTGTGTTTACGGATGTACAATCCCAAATACTACTAAATGGTTCCCCGATAAGAGAGGGCTGGCTGGCGGATTGATTGCCGGCGGTTTTGGGATAGGTGCAGTTATTTTCGGCCCTGTCTCGGCAGCATTGATTAGTAACATTGGAGTTCTAAGTACATTTCGTTATGAAGGCATGATTTATATCCTTGTTGTTGGTCTCGCCGCCTTATACATTACAGCTCCTCCTGCTGGCTATAAGCCTGCCGGTTGGAATCCCCCCGAACCAGCTTCTGGCGCTGCAAGCACTGGTGCAGTGAATCTATCCCCAGGCGAAATGCTTAAGACTCCAATTTTTTGGGTTTTATTTGGCATGTATACCTTAGCTTGTTTTGCCGGTCTCATGATAATCGGCCATGCTTCTCCTATTGGTCAAGAGAAAGTAGGCCTAACCGCTGCTGTCGCTGCAGGTGCAGTTGCTTTCCTGAGTCTGGGCAATACCTTAGGCCGGGTTTTTTGGGGTTTTGTTTCAGATAAGATAGGACGTTTTGGCACTTTAATGATAATGTATTCTTTATCTGCCATAGCGCTGTTTGGGTTAGTTGGTGCATCCACCTATGGACTTTATGTTGTTTCTATTATGGGGGTTGCAGCCTGTTTTGGCGGTTTCTTTGGTATCTTCCCCGCCCTTACTGCCGATAATTTCGGCCTTAAAAACCTAGGCGTAAACTATGGTGTATTGTTTGTATCTTATGGTATAGCAGGAACTTTTGCCCCCACTCTGGCCGCCTATCTAAAAGAATCCAGCGGTGGCGATTATACTACAGCCTTTTTTATAGCTATCGGTGCAAATGTTGTGGGAATTATACTAACCGTATTATATAAAAATATGACCAAGAAAGATGCTGACATAGGCATCGCAGCATAATCAAAATGAGATGATTTTTATTTACCCATTTAAATAAGTTCCATAACTTGAAACCCTTGATAGATAAACATATCAAGGGTT
>JAAYKT010000393.1 GCA_012522255.1 Clostridiales bacterium | reverse complement strand
CTATAATAACGAATATAACCTACCTGAACGCAATAGAAGCTTTTATCAAGATTTTTTATTTCTATAGATACCTTTTTATTGGTTTTTTTAACGGAGCCCTCAGATGCTTTTATAGTGGTTCCTGGATTTACCTGCACTATTCCACTTTCTACACAAAAATGTGTATGGTTTAAATGACGGTCAGCAAAGCGCAAAAAGAAATTATAGTTACCCCCAATCAATTCGCCTCCCAATGAAACCAAAACCTCATCAACGATAATTTGTTTATTTGTAGACAAAATTAGCCCTACAGCATTAGGGAAATCAGTCTCTTTGTAAACAATCTCTGAAGGTTTATATCCATTGATAAATCCGTTATTTATACTTCTTATAGGATTATATGCATCATTTAGGAGCAGCCTTACGCTTCCATCCACAAGCCTATCAGCATACATCTCTACTTGAAGCCTTGGATTAAACCTTAACTCATCCGTATTAAAATCACCATATTCGTATAGTAACGATCCATGCACCCAACTCAAAGATCCAGTAGATCTAAAAAAAATACCTTCGTTATCAACAGGCGCACCTACTGACCTAAAACTATCGCCATCTTCCAATCTTACTATCTCATAAAATTTCCCCTTAATCACAGGGCCTTCAGTCAATGACCTTGTCATAAGGTTAGGCAAAGGACGATATTCCCTTGTCAATATTCCATTCTCATTATAAGAAGGGAAATAACCTATTTCTCCCCTATGATAAGGCTTATCAACAACTGGAAGTATACTGCAAGAACACAAATATAATATACCATCAAACTCTATTGCTCCAATTGGTACATAACCTTCTTTAATTTTAAAACCTATCTGCCCATCTTCATCATAATGATTCCCAGCTACATTTGTTACAATCAGTCCGTTATTATCCTTGAATAAACGAATATTCTTTGCACTAAGTAAAGATTCATTCTTTTTACCCGATACATCAAGGTCGGTAATAACGCCCTTGCTAAAAGTACTGGTGACATGGCGATCGTCTTCACTCATTATCTATAGGGTTCTTTGTAATTAAAAAAACTTCTTCTCATTGCGGACAAAACTTTATCTCTTTCGTTATCTGACATTCTGGTACTTTGGGAAACAGCTTTCTCTACAGCCATCTGATACTGATTTTCAATCATATTCCAACGATTATGATCCAATCTTCCATCAAGATAATCACTCAATAATAAAGCCTTTAAACAATACCAAAAGCAAGCATTCTCATGCCCTCTTGGTATTAAAAGATATCCAGTCTGAGCATCAGTAGGGAAAGCTATATAGTTAATATAAACCTTTAACAAAGCTTCTCTGACATTAATTTGATTCCCATTAGCATAGAAATCTACATACCGACCCTTCCTTCCAACATCTGTCTTTATACTTTTAATATACCAACAGTTTTCGGGTAGGACGGCCTCTTTGTCATTCAAAACCAATTCATAATCCTGAAAAATAAACCAATCAGAAAAATGACCTATCTCGATCAATTCGCATTCTGCACACCATTCTACAATATCCTCAAAAGAAATATCCCTACCCTTTAGTCGTTGTGTTAACCGCTGGTAAATATTATCTATCCTGACGTATTTATAATTGTCCATTAGAAATAAGGATTTGATTTTCCATACTTAATCATTTTCATATACAAAGGAAGCGATAATCTTGCATTAAAATTAAGATTTGGAGAATCAACAAAAAGTCTATAGTTCTTATCTCCATATCTTGCATGGTAACGTTTATTGTAAGACTTTCGATATAAATTAAGGTTCTTTACAGAAAGATAAATATTCCTATATGGAAACTTAAAGGTATCGTTTTGGTATATTAAATCATCCATCAATAGTTCAATGAATTTCCTAATAATCCAACGAGCTAGTTGAAACCCTCTTTTATCTCGACGATACTTTTTATAAATATACAACCGAAATCGATTAAAACTATAGATGATATCACCAAAGTACTCATTAAAGGACTCAGGAAACTTATTCTTAAAATCTTTTGAGGTCAGGAGATCATCTTCATTAAAGACCTTAACTTTAAAAACATACTTCTTCCCCTTAATTGTACGTTGTTCCATTTCTATAGATTATCTAAATCATACTCGTCAGTAAAATTAATATCTGGAAAAGTATTTCTTTCAATACCCATCCCAACAGAATAAGCTTCCGTATAATTCTCCGTTCGATCTTTATTCTCCTCGTAATATTTTTCAATCATTGTACGATAATGTGGAACATATAATTCACTTAATACAACCACATAAGATATCGGAACTGAAACCCTTTCTTCATTCACCAAGATATCAACGTAACTAAAAATTTCATCATTCGCTAAAACTTTATATTCGTCTTGGAGGATAGGATAATGTTGGTTTG
>JAAYKT010000005.1 GCA_012522255.1 Clostridiales bacterium | reverse complement strand
GGATTAGGAGGGAGAGAGGATGAATATTTTTAAAAGAAGTATTGCGGTTTTGCTGATAATTGCCCTTATTACTCCAATGGGCGTTGCCCTTGCAGATACAATACCGGAAAAACAAGGTATACAGTCAGTTGATAACGGATATTTAAAAATTTCTGTAAACCCCAAAAATGGTGGCTTTCATATAGCCACCGTCTTGGGAGACAAACTTAATAAGGATGACAATAACAAGAATTTACTTTATCCATCCGGTGACTATGACACCTCCTTTACCACCCTTAGAGTTGTTAGAGACGGAAAAACTAAGGATTATATTTTTGGTGGGAAATACAGAGACAGTGAATTGGAGGAGATTATAAAGGATCAAACAGGTATTACTGCCATATGGTCAGTTGACGGATTTACAGTAACACAACGATTGGAATTAGTGGCGGAAAAAACCTCCAATCACGGTATGGTACAAGTTACCTATGATGTAAAGAATACAGGTATACCAGCCGAGGATGTGCAGCTTCGTATTTTAATGGATACCGCCTTGGATAAGCAAGATTATGCCTATTATGAGGTGCTAAGGGCAGGAGATACAGGCTTTGACTTGGTTACAAAGGAAGAGGCTAAAAAGAGCAAAGATTATGGAAACGCTTTCTTTGCTTATAATGACCTCAGCGCACCAACCATTACAGCCTATAGCGTAAAAGTCGGCTCAGATTTATATAAAGACCATGAAAAAGTAATATTCGGTCATTGGAACAATTTAGCTTCTACTGCTTTTGATTACGAACCGGATGAGAATATGAATTTCACTAATACACAAAATACAAAATATCTAACGGCAGATAGCGCCTATGCTCTTTATTATGATTTGGGGGCTATGGCTAAGAATAGCAGCGTTGGTGCAGGTACAATCTACGGTGTTTATTCTCATGCAGAGATAGACCCCCAAGAGGCAAAAGTCACAGTGGATATCAGCGGCCCGGAGCGCCTAACTTTAAGTGAGGATAAAAAAGAATACACTGATGGTTCCTTCAATATGTCCGCTTTATTAAATAATTTTGATTCAGAGACTTTAAAACGTATTGCCGTAGCTGTCCGTATTCCCGATGGTATCAAGCCGGTAGTAAACGGAGAAGCAAAGAGTGGCTATAGCCATGCCAAGCCCTATGTGATTAAATATGAAAACTTCCTTGCGAATCAAACTCGTACAGCGGTGATAAATTTTAAAGGGGAAGTTCGGCCTGAAAGCCAATATAGAAAGATTATTTTGGATGTATATGATATTTCCACTCCTGAAGCGGCAGGGGACAAGCTTATAACTCAAAATCTTATAGGAACAGCGGAGCATTATATTTATTGCCCCGGAGGCGTTATGGATTTACCGGAGGTAAGTGTTTTATCCGGGGCACCGGATATGATTTACCACGAAGGAACCCGATATTTTTACTTGTCAGGCACAGGTTTTAGTGCTTTGGAAACCCAATTGGAAATGGGTTACTATACAATGCATTTATTGAGAATAGGCGACCTTATGATAGACGGGCTGAATATGAAAAATATAGGAAGCTATGAAATCGATAAGAAGTGGTTGGATATAAATGCTACTGAACATACGGCAAATCTTTTATTAAATGAAAAGCTGCCGGTAGGACAGTATCAACTTTTGTTCAAAGCAAGCAGCACTTCCGGATTAAAGGATATTACCGGCCCTGCTATGAGGTTTGTAGTCACTGATGACCCGAGTCAAAAAAACTCTACCTATGGATTGATAG
>JAAYKT010000392.1 GCA_012522255.1 Clostridiales bacterium | reverse complement strand
TATAATAAAGATATCAGGAAAAAAAGGATTATTGATGGTTTTACAAACTCAGATATAAAAAATAAAGAAGAATATGCATCAATATATGATTCTTTAATAACTGGTAATGATGAATACTTTGTCCTTAAGGATTTTGACTCATATGTAAAAGCCCAGGATAATATAGATGAAATGTATAAGGATAAGAATTCATGGAATAGAAAGGCACTTATAAATATTGCAAACTCAGGAAGGTTTTCCAGCGACAGAACAATACTTGAATATGCCAATGAGATCTGGAATGCAAAGATTGGGAAAATGTAGTGCAAGGAGAATTTTATGAAAGATGTTATATATCACAATTCTCATGAATTAGCATACCGCAAACCTTTTGGTGCAATAGAAAGCGGGAATGGACTCTCTATAGCCATTTCTGTGTCACAAACAATATCTCCTAAGATGGTTATCCTAAATGTTACTGATAAAAACAATACATATGAATTGGAAATGGATTTTTTGGATAGGCAAAAAGGCTTTGGGTGCTATAGAACCCATATAGATACAGGTGGATGTATCGGTTTAATTTTTTATCATTTCACTATTATAACTTCCGATGGCACATTTCTATATGGTAACAATAAGGAACAATCAGGCGGTGAGGGATGTATCTATAAAGAGGGCCCTAAGCCGTATCAAATTACAGTATACGAAAGACCTCATTCCATGCCACGATGGTTTTCTGAAGCCATTATATATCAAATATTTCCCGATAGATTTTATAACAAGAATTACCCTATTGTTAAAAATCCCAAGGAGAATTCTTTTGTTTACGGTAATTGGGATGATGATCCTTTTTATATAAAAGATAAAAAGGGCAAGGTAGTCAGATGGGACTTTTTTGGAGGAAACTTGGAAGGCATAGCAGAAAAATTGCCTTATCTTAGGGAATTGGGCATTAAAGCAATTTATCTTAACCCAATTTTTGAGGCAAGCAGTAATCACAGATATGATACCGGTGATTATAAAAAAATCGATCCCATGCTTGTAACAGATAAGGACTTTACAGAACTATGCAATAAAGCTGATGAGCTGGGGATAAAAATTATTTTGGATGGAGTGTTCAGCCATACCGGGGACGATAGTATATATTTTAACCGATATGGCAATTATTCGGAATTAGGGGCTTACCAATCCGATAATTCAAAGTATTATAAATGGTATCAGTTTGAAGAAGGGACTAAATGTTATAAATGTTGGTGGGGTGTTGATGCACTTCCTAATGTAAACGAGATGGAACCTTCTTATTTGGATTTTATAATAAATGATAGAGACAGTGTCACAGCCCATTGGATGAACAGAGGGGCAAAGGGTTGGCGGCTGGATGTAGCGGATGAACTGCCTGATGAGTTTATTAGGCAATTGAAGGATAAAGCCAAATCCATTGATCCGGATTCTGTTCTTATAGGGGAGGTATGGGAGGATGCTTCAAATAAAATCAGTTATGGGCAGAGGCGTGAATTTCTATACGGCCATGAGCTTGACTCAGTCACCAATTATCCCTTAAGAAAAAATTTTATTGATTTTATCAGAAATGATATTGATGCAAAAGAGATTTATAAAAGGGTTATGAGTCTTTATGAGAACTACCCCAAGCATTATTTTTATTCGGCCTTGAACCTTATAAGCAGTCATGATGTACCCAGAATATGGACTGTTTTTGAAGAGCGTTTTAGAAATGAAGTAATTATTGTTAAGGCCATGAAGCTGATTATATTAATGCAAATGACATTTCCCGGTGTACCTTGCATTTATTATGGAGATGAAGCAGGTGTGAGAGGTTATACAGACCCGGATAACTGAAGGACATACCCCTGGGGTAATGAAAATAAAAAGATTCTGTCCTTTTACAAAGAAATGATAGCGCTAAGAAATGAAAACAAAATTTTTATAGATGGGGATTTTGAGCCTTTTTATATTGATGATGTATTTGGGTTTAAAAGAAGCCTTAAGGATGAAATTGTTTTTGTATTAGTAAATCCCACCGGGGAAAATAGGAATACTATTGTTCCCGGCACAAATAAAGAGGTTGTCATAGCTGGCATGTCATATGAGATTGTGCAGATATAATAAAAAAGCTTAAATTGCCCAGCCTAAAAAACACATATAAAAATAATATTAATTTAACAATAGGCCGAATATATATTGTAAAGGCAGCATTGTGCAGGAACCGTAGAATTACTTGACGAAACATAGGAAAAGCGAAATCAGAGTATCGGTGGAAGACTACACATCAAGTCATTTAGTTGCAACGAATAAATTTTGATTTCGCCGGTCGTGAGTTTAGAAATTCAGGTTCCGAAACTTCTGCTACCATACAATATATATCGGTATTGTATGACCTATCATGTAATGGCATTTCCATTAGCTTACAAGAATCATATTATTATCTGTTTCTAAATAAAAAACTGTAATTAAGCCCAAAATTAGAGTATCATAAGATATAGAATTG
>JAAYKT010000391.1 GCA_012522255.1 Clostridiales bacterium | reverse complement strand
TTGTAATAGTATGTTTAATAATATAAAAAACAATACTAATAAACCACTTGGTGCACCTGCTTTATCCCCACAAATAAAACTTATGCATTAATGATATAAGTTCATCTTTTATTTTTATGTTATTTTAATGTTCATATACTCGCGATCCGGGGCAGTGGATCCTTATATACAACAATAATATTCTAATACAACGAGCCTGGCGTGTCAATCATTAGCCCCACGATTTTCTAATAATAAACCTCTTCCAAGCATAATCCGTGAGACGGAACTGTGATGCCGGCCATTTCTCTTTTGCCTGATTCTATAATATTAGGTATTTCTTCCAAATCAATTTTACCGATTCCGGCATATAGTATGGTGCCTGTAATTATTCTTATCATGTTATAGAGAAAACCGTTGCCGTGATATACAATTTTTATGGTATCTCCATCTTCATAAAAATTAATGCTGTAAATTGTTCTTATTGTGTTTTTCACGTTACTGCCTGTCGCCATAAATCCTTTAAAATCATGGGTACCTTCAAAGTAAGCAGCAGCTCTTATAGTTTTTTCCATATCCATAATTCTATTAAACCTGAAATGATACATATAGTTTCTCATTATTGCCGGTGCAAAGGTACCTTTATATATCGTGTAGCTATATATCTTTGATTTTGCATCAAAGCATGAATGAAAATCCATGGGCATTTCATCGGAGTCTTTTATAATGATGTCTTTTTTTAGTACGGAGTTTAGTGCCCATGCAAATTGTTTGCAGGGTATATCTGATGATGTTATAAAATTAGCTACTTGCCCTTTGGCATGAACACCAGCATCTGTCCTGCCGGCACCTACCAGGTTTACTGTTTCTCTTGTTATTTTGCATATTGATTTTTGTATTTCCTCTTGAATTGTCTTTGCATTATTTTGTATCTGCCATCCGCTATAATTTGTTCCGTCGTATTCTATTATCAATTTTATATTTTTCATAAACCATATCTCCTAATGGTTGCTATACAAAATACCTGCTCCAAAGTATTGCACCGAAAAATGCTGCTGTTATTAAAGAAGCTCCCAGGTCAACTAATTCAAGTTTTAGCTGCTTCATTCTGGTTCTGTTTTCCCCGCCTCTATAGCTTCTTGCTTCCATTGCCAGTGCTAACTCATCTGCTCTTCTGAATGCTGAAATAAACAGCGGCACCAATAGAGGTATCATAGCTTTTGCCCTTTTTATTATATTTCCCGATTCAAAATCGGCACCTCTTGCCATCTGTGCCTTCATTATTTTATCCGTTTCTTCAAGCAGGGTAGGTATAAATCTAAGTGCTATTATCATCAGCATTGCGATTTCATGTGCCGGCACCCCGATTTTTCTAAAAGGACTTAGGAGTTTTTCTATTCCATCGGTTAATGAAATTGGTGAGGTCGTGAGAGTCAACAAGGAGGCACCGGTAATAAGAAAAATAAGTCTAAGTGCCATAAACCCGGCCTGATACAACCCCTCTTTTGTTACTTTCAGCTTCCAAACAGTATATATAATTTCTCCTTCAGTCATAAAAATATTAAGTGCCACTGTAAGAATTATTATTGCTAAAAGGGGTTTTAATCCTTTGAACATATATCTCATCTGAATTTTTGAAATCATCAGTGCTAAAGCAATAAATGCAACTACAAAAATATAGGCGAAATACTTATTTATGAAAAAAAGAGATGCAATAAATACAAAGGTTATTATTATTTTTACCCGGGGATCCAAGTTATGTACTTTTGTATCGCCGGGAATATATTGGCCTATTGTTATATCCTTAAGCATATTTTTTACCTCTAAATACCTTTAATAACATTTCTTTAGCTTTTTCGGTG
>JAAYKT010000390.1 GCA_012522255.1 Clostridiales bacterium | reverse complement strand
CGGGTGTTGAAGGAATTCCGTCCATACTTCGAAGGAAACATGATGTTGACCATCTGCCAGTAAGGGGTAGAGTGCGCTCAAAAGTCTGGTTTGGTTTTAAAATTGATGCCATTAACACCAAGAGATGCATAAAAAGCAGGATAGAAACCACTAAAAGTGCTTTAGCATCACGCGTCAATAACAATTTGATAGAAGTATTATGTTTTCAAAGTACATTTTTATTAAGACAAGCCGCTTAGGTATGGAAACTATGAAAAAAATTCCGGCTTATTGGGTTGTAATCATACTATTAGTTTCCTCTTTATCTGGTTCTCTTAACAATTGCCACTTACCATACTGGCACCCAATAATTGCATTACGGCAACCGAATATAGAAATTTTGCTATTAAGTTTACCAAATTTTGATAGATTGGATTCTTCAGTTAACGTGTACACCGGTTTATTGTCCTGCCACATTTTATCATAATACAGTATATATACATGTGCTGAAGTATTTGATTTTAATGCAGTAAAAATTCTTTAGTTTATGTGTAAATCACTAAACGAATAGCCACATGTAATAAGGATTGTATCTGGTTGCTTTAAAAAGTTAGTTAATCTATCCCTCAAAGCAATATAAGGCTGTTTTTTTGAATCTGCATACTTTAATGTAGAAGGATAAATTAAAATATCTGAGCAATCAGAGTCCTTTCTCCAAACCCTTTCTACCTTTTTATCAATATCGGTATCTAAATGCCAGCCTAACGAGCCATGTATTTTCCACAATTTAGTTTGTTTCGGCAAAAAGGATAAATCATCAACTGACTCAGGATAGAAAAAAGGCTTATAACTCCCTGTAAATCCATCATAATAAGGGATATTTTTTTCTTCGAGACCCAATTCAAAGAAGTAATCATAATTGGTTGTAAAAATTTCAATAGCACATTTCCTGTCAGCACGACCAATCCATTCGGCAAAATCAACATGAATTAAGTCCTTTATGGCATCATTAACGATTATATCGTTATGGACACATACTATTTTCCTAATTTGTAATTTAATTTCTGTTATTAATGTTTCAAAATCATCTTTTTCAAGACCATTCAAGTTACCATTTCCAATTATATTCCTTTTTTCTTCAACATTAGATAACAATGTTTCAATATTAAATTTTTCCTTCCCTATTTCTTGTTTAATCTCTTTTAAGGCAGAATCAAATTTAGGGTTTTTACTTAGTTCATTAATAACTTCTTTTGTCATTTCCCCAATAGCTGGTATAACGTAAGAATTTTTATTCTTTTTTGCTAATGAAGTTCCAGCTCCGAATAAAAAAGCTATTTTCTTCTTATCTGATACTAATAATTGTTGTAAGCCTCGTATATATTCAGAAGGATCATGAGTAAAATCTTTCATATCATTCATCTCCAAAAATTAAAATAAATTGTTGTTTGTAAAATACCTGCTGTGAGTTATCTGCTCAGTATTACCTTAAAATATTGAATGCATGTTAATTGTTCAGTTGTATTTTACGTATTACTAAAGAAAGCCTGTTAAGAGCATACTATTCGAATCGAATTAATAAGGAGTTCTTTTTTCGGTGTTTCATTAACCCTATTTTCATGATGGTTCCCAAATATATTCTCCTTCTTTGTTAATGTAGCCTTCTTTAATCAATCCGGTTTTATAATTAGCCAAACGGACAATTGCTATCCCATCTTTAAATAGTCCAGCTTCATCATATGCAGGTTGGATAACTACTTCCCCATCTTTATTAATATATCCCCATTTTGATTGCTCAGGGTTTTTAGAATCAGGTAATTTAACTGCTGCCAAACCCTCACTGAAGGGCTCTACTTCTTCAAAAACAGGTTCAATAACTATTTTCTCATTAATATCAATATAACCAAATCGTGTTACTCCATCATCACATTTTATTCCAACACCAAATAACCCCTCAGTATATTCTATTGCTCCGTAATACTTTGGCTGAATAACAAATTCGCCTTCTCTATTTATGTATCCCCAAAAAAGTTCTTGTTCTTTTCTATACATAACTGGAGCTAATCCATTACTAAAGTTCCACGCTGAGAAAAAGAGCGGTTCAATAACAAATTCACCTGTAGTATCTATGTAACCGTATGGTTCAAGATCGTTTACTCGCGCAAAGGCAAGACCCTCGTGGAAATCCCCCGAAGAGACGAATTTCTCTTCTATAACCATATTGAATTCTGTATCAATATATCCATACCTATCACCAGTTGTTACTTGAGCCAACCCTTCAGAAAAATAACTTAAGTACTTATACGTTGGCTCCTTAATAACATCACCACTTTTATTTATAAAACCTTGCAAACTAAACGGTCTTCGTGGATGGTTATCAGTTTTAACGCCATAAGGTGCAATACCATTAAAAAACCTTCCCGCATAAGTGAATTGGGGTTTTATAACATATTGCCCATTTTTGTTTATATAACCAGCTAAACCATCTTCATAAACAACTGCTAATCCATCATAAAAACCTTGTGCACTATCAAATTGGGGTTCTATTTTTAGATTTCCGTTGCTGTCTATATAGCCATATTTATTATTTTTAATTACTGGGTATAACACACTATCTTCGTTTATAGAACATTTACCTTCCATAGTACTAATATTCTCGCAAGCAGATATATTAATAAAAACAATAAAGCATAAAATAAATAATAAAATGTTTTTCATTTATACTGCCTCCATACTATTATCGGGTGTTCCAATCGGTAGATCCCCATTCGAAAAATTGAGGTTCCCCGGTTCGCCAGGCATCCCAAACCATCCGAATATCATTTGCCGAGACTTTATCATTAAAGAACATCATGTCATCATTAGGAGTATTCAATGGATAGGAAACCCCATTATAATTCACATTACTAAACTTTGGTGCATAATGTCCATCTTGATTCGGAAACGTACCTCCCCTATACCACGCATTATATGCATCTCCTATACCCAAGACATGCCCAAATTCATGGGCTGCTATTTGTTTATATTCATCTAATGTATGGGTTTGATTCTTATATCTGTTATAATAATGCACTGTTCCAAGATTTTCTATGGACCAATTAGTTCTTAATTGTTCAGGTAATAAATATTTTATAACGGCTATTCCAGCATATTTACTGTGAAGTAAAGGTTCGTTTATTACCCAAGATGATACATAGCTTGTGGTAATATCGCTGCCCTCATTATGGACACGCATGTCAAGGGTTTTCTGTTTATCACCTTTATATGTTAAATACGGATCGAGTGCGTTGTTCAAATTATAACTATTTGAATATATCGTTGTTTTGACGTTTAGTTTTTGACCATAAACTTCATATTCACCTTTCCAATTATTCTCAATCCCTTCCTTTATAATTTCTGCATATGTTTTTGTCGTCCCCGGGAATATGTCATTATCATCTCTGGAGAATGATACATATGCATTGACATTCAAATCATTTCCAGTTCTTGTTACCTGAACAGGTGCATTGTTCATGTCAGATTGTACCATAACCATTGGCGTTCCATTTTCATTCCACCAACTGATAGTATCATCTACACCTGCTAACTCTGCCATGTGGCGAACTCCTACCTGCAGACGCCCGCCTATTGCAGTAAACGGTGTTCCATCACTGGCTATACCGATGCCACCAATCATAGTATTTGTATTATATAATATTTTCGTCCATTTATCATTATCTTTATTTTGAACCTCAACTGTAGCAATACCGGTATTACTGTCCCATTTGACTTTACCACCCAATGCTGAAACTATGTCTCTTAAATTTCCTGTAGTGACACCATTGAAGTATTTTGCATTGCCTATACTAATACCATTTATTGTTACATTTGAACTTATTGCTTTTGAGTTTTCCGCCTTACTGCTTTCTAATAATGCCTTTGCGTATGCTTCAATATCTGTCTTTGAGCTATTCTGTACATCTCCTGATGAAATCCCAGCAGCATTCCTGTTATATACTGTTGACACATAATAATCTGTTGCCTGCTGTGATATCACCGAATCGTAGTTTGAGTCAGTATTTGTCTGTTTTTTATTCAATGATACTTGAATTCTATACCCCTCCCATGTGCCTGCATCATCCCCGCTTTGCTTCACAAGCTGCTCAACCATCTCGTTGCCCTTTTCAAGCTTCGCCAGTTCCGCCCTGAGCCTGTCGGCTTCCCGATGAGCCGATTCCTG
>JAAYKT010000389.1 GCA_012522255.1 Clostridiales bacterium | reverse complement strand
CTTCTCCTCCTTCGGATGGTTGTATTGTCACTTACTAATTCGGCAAAAAGGGGGGTGAAGTCCTTTTTTTGCCCCTTAAAAAGCCCGGTATTTCTTGGGCTAACTAATATGCAAAAGTCTCAAATAGTAAAGTAAGACGCTTAACAGCAAATGCCATACTCTTTAATTTTATATAGCACTTGCTTTAGGTCTATCCCCAACTTTGTGTAAAGTCTAAATTGATGTAAAATAAGTCAATATATTTTGGAGACAGCTGGCTAAAAGTTTAGTCGAGCTGCCCCACTTCTCATTGAAGAGATTAAGCTCGTATCAGGCGGTTGTTCATCAATGGCTGCGTATGCTTTCTTCAGATCCGCCATTAGTATTTTAATGTCTTTATAAGAAACAAACCTGATAGTGTTGCGAATCTGGTGTCCATTCCACACCTTAGTTTGCAGTTTTAGGAGTAGAAGTAACAATTTTGGTTTCCGATCCTCCGCCATTTTCCACATAAAATTCAACATAGCTCCGGTATTGTGTTCCAGGTGTTCCGTTATAATAGAAATTGTAAATATAAGTACTGGCATTATAGAGATAATCGTTCCTTACCGGGGTATCGATGCTCTGCCAAGAGCCATTTTTTAAGGTTTGTATTTTCAGGATTTTAATTCCCAATTTATCAACTCTTCTGGTTGCTCCCAGCTGGTTTTTCACAAAGAGTATCCCATTTCCTTGCGGAATTATTTCTACCGTTGTGGAGCGAATATATTCGCTGGCTTGGGGAAAATAATCTGCGCAGGCATGAGGGAAATAATCTGTACTGGCATAAACAGCCAGGGGGGAAGCTAACAAATATAGCATGAAGACCCAAACGATCAAAATCATTCTCTTTTTAAGCATATCACGTACCTCCATTCATAGAATCAATAATCTTTTTCACTTCGTCTGCCGAAATATCACCGTTGATATTATATACAATGTTTGCACTGACCCATACTGCTTGCACCTGATCCAGGTTTTGAAATATGTAATGCGGGATGTTGTTTTTATCATAAACCTCGACCACATTGTCATCCTTTTCAAAAAACGTATCTATTGACACGTGGGTCTCATAGATTTCAAAATCGAAAATAATGTTTTTATGAGCGCTATTTTCGTAACATAACACAATTTTGGTGTCGTCCAAACTGGTGAATTTTTCGGCATACGTAAAGGCAAAACCGTCAGGAACCCACCCTGGCAATAACGGTTTTACAGCAACACCATGCAAAGCATCGCCGATGCTGCCATAGATTTTTCGCTCGGCAAGGTTGTTGAAGTTTTCTTCATTGGAGTGATTTGGAAACGATAAATGAAACGTATCCTTTCCCCAATCAATAATTACTTCTATCGGATTGTAACCTAAGGCAATGGCTATCGCAGATGACATAAAGAAAAATAAGATTAATCCGGCGGCACTTTGTACCAACAGCTTCCTTAAACTGCGTTGGCGTTGAACCTTTAGCCAGTCCTTATATTGTTTGTCAACTTTTTGCCGCATGGCAGTTATTTTTTCTTGATCCAAATGTTCCTCACGGCCTTCAATCAGATCGATAGCTTTTACACATTCATCAATCAAATCAGTATCCATAGTTACCTCATCCGCTAAGGAGGCTTCGTATAAGATGCCATACATTTTATTAGACGCATCCGCATCACGCTCCTTTTCCGTAACGATCTCTTTTATGATCTCCTTATCGTTTCTGGTGTTAGTAGGGAAATGTCCAGTTGAGTCGTTTTCCATAATTGTCTCCCTCCCTAATATAAACATTGCACAAGTCGTGTAAAATCACATATTTTTTGAAATTTTTTTAGTTTTCTTTAAAATAACCACTAACAAGATTTTTAATTTTTTTCTTTACCCGATAAATTCTAGTGGTAATAGCGGTAGCCGAAACATCATATTTTTTTGCAAGATCTGAGACCGACATATTGTTTTTATAGTAATCGGTGTATAAACTATATTCATTTTGATTGAGGCGCCCTAATATGTGATCATATAGCTCATCCAAATCCACTGTGTTATTAAAAATCTCCTCCAAATCATGATCAAATCCCGTCGAATTATGGGAAATATCTTCCTCCAACATGACTTCATGCCGTTTTTTAATATACATACCCCTATATGACTGATTAATTAAGTTGCGTGCCGTGATGTACAACCAGCCTTCTACATTAGGGTGATCTCTTAAATGAGAGATTTGTTTGCGGGCTTCCAGAAATGTGTTTTGAGTGCATTCTTCTACAAAATCCATAAATTCCTCTTGCCCCCTGACCATTCTTTTGCAATAAAAATAAATCCGCTCAAAATATTGATTACATAAATCCTCGTAAAAAATCACGTCGTTTTTATCTTTTCTCACCATGGCCTCCCCACACCCATTTATTGGATTTCTTATTGTCAATATAGACAAAAGACAACCCTGAAAATTACAAGTTAAGTAATTACGATGTTTCCATATTTACTATATCTTAACAATTTACAGCGAGAAAATCTAAAAAACTAAAAAGAATGTGTGATTTTGGACAAGGAATGCAATGTAATAGATAAGAGGGGAAACTTACATATTTAGGCAGTATTGTGTAATGTGCCAAATTGATGGGAGCTGGTGCCTATGAGAGCGGCAATCTTGATTCTATGATGTTAAAGGATGGTAGGTATCATCTCAGAAAGTCAATCTAAGATTATTGACTAGATTAAACCAAAAATTGACTCGGAAAGGAGAGTAATATTGTGTTAAAAGTCGGTAAGAAAAAATATCTGTTATTGGCATTAACACTTCTATTAGGCCTTATATTGTGTCAGTTCAGGTAGAGTCTCCACCAAACCTTCGATGTTGCAGCTTTACTTCCCACTATATATTGACCTATAATATGCGCAAAATTTGGAAGTTAAACATAAATTCATGTTCCCATATTTACTATACTTTTGCAACTTGCAAAGAAAAAATGAATAAAAATTTCTAAAAAAGGTGTGATTTTAGCAAAGAAAAGCAATGTAATAAGTGAAGGAAATATTTTCATATGCCGCATGCATGTAGGTAGATAGGAAACATAAGGAAGGTGATGTGGAGTCCAACTTTACTGATCATAGTGATCACGCAGTTCAAGGTATTATACACATCAATGGCTACCATTGCTTTAAAGGTAACAAGCAAAAGGAAAGCACTTCGTTGCACAATACTGCGATTAATGGAGTAATCCATTGATTTATTTTCAAATATTGAGATAGGAGGGGATAGCTTTTGGAGAAATAACATATTTTTAGGTTACCGAACTGGGGTTTCACTCAGACAATTTCCTTAATTGGATCACGAAAGGAGAAAAGAAAATGAGAAAAAATTTGAGTATTATTTTTCTGATTGGGTTATTTTTAGGCATTTCTTCTACAACATCTCTGGCTTCAACTGGAAATATATACGGCCTAGAAGAACACAATTTAACATTGTACGAAGCCAACTTGATAAAAGAGTTTTCTGAAAAACAACCTCTTCCCCAATTCAATCAAGATGAGTTGAATAAAAATATTGCAAAAGGCCAACAACAGAAAAAGGAAGCAACGCAAGAATTTATTAAAAAAGCAATTGAAAATACTATAAATGGAGAGGTTGAAGAAAATTTAAATTCATACAGTCCGCAAACAACTTGGTATTTACAAGGTTTTTCTACTTTAGATAACGCACATGGAGGTTCAGGATTAGGAACAAGCGATAGTTATTGGGCTTCCGGTTACAGAAATAGGAATGGCTCATTGGTTGGTATAAATGGATATAGATGGGCTAATGGTTGGGGTTACACAACATTTACACCTCCCTCTACAGGAACATATAATGTAACTAGTAACTTTAATATTACTGGAAACATATGGGGAGGAGTGCTAGAGGTAAACGTTAAATTTATAGACACTAATGATAATACAGAGCTAGAACAGACCTTTTTGAGAAAAACTAGTGGTTATTCTGATAATCAATCCTATAATGTAACAAAGAGCTTTTATTTAAAAGGAGGGCATAGTTATATTGTGGTATTTGAAGTCGCCACAGAGGCACAGGCAATTATAGGAGCTGAGATGGCCGACTTTCTAAATACAGAGACGGATGGCACTCAAAGAAATGTTGATTTTGAGTATTTACGGATAGTAAATTAAACTAAAATGGAGTGTAAGATGTTAAATTATGATATTTATATACTGACTGCTGGAGTCATAGCCGTAGGTTACTATTTATATATATCATCTTCTTCAAAGCAGCGTTCCCGTATCTGGGATTTGTTAATCATGGGGTTCATCCTTTGGGTGAGCCCCATGATTAGTGATATTTTTAGCCTTAATGAGTTTTCTTCCATAAAAATTTCAGGAATTCTAATCTTTGTATACGGTTGGGTTATTTTTATCGTAGAAAAGTTTAATGAAGGCCGGAGTTCAAAAACTGAATACAACTCTTCATTTATGAAATATATAAAGAAAAAATAATATTCCGATAATTATAGCTGCAGTAGCAATCCTGGCAAGACAGCCTCCTCTTGTTAACTCTTTAGGTTCCCCTATCATTGAACGATTTATTGAATCTGCAAAATTAATCATGGGATGTTTCTTATATTCTTCTATTTTTCGTTTATCTTCTTATCGCGCATTATAGCCATAGTTATAGCCTCCTTTCACTTTGTATAGGGTTGGTTATTTTATCGTAGAAAGCTTTAATGAAAGCCGGGGGGAAATCCTTAAAAAAATCACATCTTTTTATCCCTTCTCACAATAGCTCCCCACTCGTTTTTAGTTTTCCTGTTACCAATATAGACAAAGGGGCAACCTTAAAATTACAAGTCAAGTCAATTCCAATGTTTCCACATTTACTATATCTTAGCAATTTGTAGCTCAAAAATCTAATAAATCAAAAAAAGTGTGTGATTTTGGGCATGGAATGCAATGTAATAGATAAGGGAATAATTTTCATATTCAGGCATTACTGTGTAAAGCAATGTTACAAGTCGAGGGCAAATCTATATATACAGTCTTTTATATAATTGTTCCATTTATATAAAAGACAACCTTCAAACAAAGACACTTTAGCGGGAATGCAATGTTTGAAGGCCGTACTACCCTACATAAATAGCAGATATACTATTATATACTACCGTGGAGGATTTATGTAGGAGAGTAGGAAAGGGAAAGAATTTTTATCAATAAGCACTCCACAATATTATTTATAGAAGTATTCCTGTAATCCTTGAAAACGGTCTTTGAAAAAAGAGACGCCCGCTAATACAATTGAATTGTGCTAATCCGACGAGAGAGGCACAAACAATTGAAAGAGGAGGCGTCCCTATATGAAAAATACACAAAATGAGAAGATTTCGCAAATCAAATTTTCGACCCTGGTGGTAGGTATCGATGCAGCCAAAGAAACCCATTATGCAAGAGCCTTTGATTTCAGGGGGATAGAGCTGTCAAAGCTGCTTAAATTCAGCAACACAGCAGAAGGTTTTCAAAGATTGGAAGAGTGGATGCAAAACATATGTCAGCAGCATAGCAAGACGGATATTATCGTCGGCTTTGAACCCACAGGACATTACTGGTTTACCTTGGGTGATTACCTAAAAAACCAGGGGCAT
>JAAYKT010000388.1 GCA_012522255.1 Clostridiales bacterium | reverse complement strand
TTATAAATCCCAAAACAAATGACGAGACCAAAAAGAAAAGCATGGTGGTCAGGATACTATCCCGGCTGACAATGATAACACTTTGCAGAATGCCGAAGAGTCCATCCATATGCAAAACTATTTCTTTTAAAATCAATATTGTGGCAACGGTTAATATCGTTATAAGGGTATTTTTGTTAAAGGATCCTACCACAACATGCAGAAAGCCCTTCTTATCACTTAATATGTATACCATTAGGATGCTCCCTAACAAAGTAATGTAAAAAGGAAGCCTCGTAATCAGGTTTATAATTATGCACACATAGATGGGAGATGTGTAAATAACCAACCTGAGCAAGTTTTGTTTTACGTTCGTTACTGATTGCAATTTAGTTACTTTTATATCTTTTAAAAAACATATATAGCCCAAAGTGATGATGGCAAAAACAAATGTCAAATCAAATAAAATAAGTTTAAAAATATTAAGTCCCGGCATTATGGCTGATATCACCAGTAATGATGTCGAGTATGGAAAAATAAACATAGCTAAATGTCTGAATACAAGATTAACCACAGCACTTCTTGAAGGTTTTAGACCCATTTCATTACCTAATTCATAGACAAAAGGGGCGGACAGCAAGGCTCCGCCGGGCATTATTAAAACCCCCATTAGGGCAGGGGTTATTGCAAGTATTTTTCTTTTATCTTTAATCAATAAAGACATGGTTTCAATTATTACATTAATTATACCGTAATGTTTCATAACTCCGCCTAAAACTGCGACCATCATGACTGTCAATACAGTATTTAAAGAGGCGGGGTTTGTTACTATGCTTGAAACATTTTGCATTAATGTAGCAAAAGGTATACCTGAAAGGATACCCAAAATAACAGTGGAGATTAAAAGTGCATAACTAAGTTTGAATTTTAGCTTAATCAGAACCGGAATAAATAAAAAAGCAATAAAAATAGCTATTAATTGATACATCGCCGACTACCCCCGATGCCTGAATTATTATATTTATATATCTATTTTCAACCGACCAAATCAGAAACAGGCTTGGCCAAATGCAGACCTCTTAAATTAAAAGATCAATTTTATCTGATGCTGTATTCTTTATTCAATTGTAACATAAAAATCTTATTCATCATATTTATAACTTTCTACAATCTCACCAAAGTAAAGCACATGGTAATCATCGTCTGCGTAATATTGATCTTTGATTGAACTGTCAAGGGCGCTTTGATCCATGAACTGACTGTATACTATTTTGCATTCATAATGATAATCACACTCTTTTACTATGGGGGATAGAATGCTTTTACTTTCTGTTAGATGTAATTTGCATTTTTTTATTTTATTCTCGTTTCTCCCAGAATGTGTACCACAGTAATCAAGTTCTTTGTCCAAATCTATTTCTACGGGGACACTAACCGCAAAATCTTGAGCTTTTGAAATAAGTTTGTGTGTATATCTGGATTTTCTCACGGCTACCATCAAAATAGGTTTTCCCCAAACGATGCCAAAATTAGCCCAACCTATCGTCATTGTGTTTACTTCGTTATCATTCTTTACTGTAAGAAAAGCCCCTCCGGGAAGTTGTTTCAAAACTTTATCCAAATCTTTGCTTTTTTCAATATCTCTTATCATTTTTAACACCTTTCTTTTATAATTAATTTCTTTAATGGTAGCAAAAGGATAAAAGGTTTTCAATGTTTTATGTTAAATTATAGTATGCTATACTTTATGTAATTAGTAGGAATAAATACTGACATGATTCGGGGTCGTTATAAAGGATATTCTCAGTACCAAAGCTTTGGACTGTTCCCCAGTGATATTGCCTTTAGGGTTGATATCGGATATCCCATTGGCTACAGAGCCGTTATTGACTTCGTTGGTATTCATGAATTTTATGTCCCCAAAAGCCCTGAAATATTTATTTATAAATAACCATAGCATAAACACTTTAACACTTGGCAGCTTATAATTCTACCAAAAAAATAGCATGTATTATTGGGAAAGTTACATAAAAAAAGCCCGTTATGGGTTTATTTTGTACTCCGTGGGGCTCATGCCTACTTTCTTAGTAAATGTTGTGGTAAAGTGGCTATGGCTGGAAAATCCGCATATTAAACTTATTTCAGTAATAGTATATTCATTGGCTTTTATCATCTTTTTTGACTTTTCAATTCTCAGATCCAACAGATAACCATAAGGGGTTTTGCCCATTTGGGCTTTAAAGTTTCTTATAAAGCTATACCTACCCATTTTTATCAAATCGGATAATTCTGTGCAGGAGACACCTGTTGTACAATTTTCGTACATGTAATAAACAACTTTTTAAAAATTAGAAGGGAATGTCCCCGAACGGTTCTAATGCTCCATTCAAACGGCACATCAGCCAAACGGTAGCAAAATAAAGCAAAAATGTGAGAGCCCTATCCTTTCGGATTGGGTGCTTTATTTTGTTTTTAAAATAGCAAAATACAATGATGCAGCATATAAAGATAGTGTGGAATTATATTTTTGGGGGCACTTCAAAATGGGCAAAGATAGAAATGTTATTTTAAAAAAACAAAATACTGATTTATGGGAATTTCATATATCAAATAACGGTGATTTGATATATAGTATGGCA
>JAAYKT010000387.1 GCA_012522255.1 Clostridiales bacterium | reverse complement strand
TTTCACTGCAACACCATGGATAAATATTTCACCGTTATCCAAAGCTTCTATTACATTTATTGTCATATCTTTGGCACCAACGGAACTGCCACCCGACAGCAGTACAATATCCGAAACTTGAAGTGCTTTTTCTGTGGCTACTTTTATTTCGTCAAAACTATCCTTAACCAGAATTTCTAACCCCACTTCCGCTCCGGAATCCAGTGCCATGGCAGATAAAAGATGTGTGTTAATATCCCTTACTTGGCCTATTTCAACTTTGCCAAAAGAATCAACTATTTCATCCCCCGTAGAAATAATTGAAATCCTTAATTTCTTATATACTTTTATTTTTTCTATACCAACTGCACACATTAAAGCAATATTTTGTGCCTGTATTTTCTTGCCCTTGGAAATTATTAATTCTCCTTTACCAACATCTTCTCCCTTTTGGATTATTCCTTGCCCCGGAGCCACGGAGGAGTATACGGCGATTGTATTCTCATCAAGTTTTTCTATGTATTCAATCATTACGACACTGTCTGCGCCTTTAGGTATAATCGCCCCTGTAGGAACATAAACAGTTGCATCGTTTTGCACCATCGCATCGGCACCCTTGCCCATCTCCACATAACCCAATACGTCTAAAAAAACAGGCATGCTTTCACTTGCTCCTATAGTATCCTTTGATTTAACAGCATAGCCATCCACTACCGACTTTGAAAATTCAGGCAGTTCTATAGGCGAGTTAATATCTTCAAATACAATTCTGTTAAAGGCATCTGTTACATGGATTTCATCATACAGATTATATTCTTTGCAAAAATAAGTATCTATTTTTTTTCTTGTTTCCTCTACAGTATATACATTCAAAAGTTTCATCTTATTACCTCCAACAAACTATTGTCAAACCTTCCATATAATTATAACCAACTAACGGAATAATACAAATAAATGAATATTTCTATAATGAAAAACAAGCAACATACCTACACGTTGCTTGTTTAAAAATACTTTTAAAATCCTTTATTCTATCTCAATAAATTATATATTATGCCTTTTTAGCTTCGCCTTCAGCTTTTGCTGCAGCCTTTCCGGGTGTAATATAAGCTGCTAAGTACATAAGGCCTACAATAAATGCGCCTCCGATAATATTGCCGATTGTAACAGGTACTAAGTTGTTTAATACAATTTGACCCCAGCTAATCGGTGCTCCCAAAAACATTCCAGGAGGTGCAAAATACATATTGGCCACACTATGTTCAAATCCGCAAAGAACGAATAACATGATGGGGAACCAGCATGCAAAAATTTTAGATATGATATCTCTTCCTCCGGTAGCCATCCATACAGCAAGAACAACAACTATATTACACAATATACCTCTTATAATCGCCTCAACAAAAGGAATGGCAACCTTTGCGTTTGCTATACCTATTGCTTTTTCCGCTGCTGCTCCGGTCATAAGCCCGGAATTTGCTACTAATATAGCTAATATTACAGAACCGATAAAATTAGCTATATACACCGTAACCCAATTTCTCAATAAATCTTTGGTACCGTAATTACCATTAGCACAACCCATTATCATAAGGTTGTTCCCTGTGAAAAGCTCAGCACCGCAAATAACAACCAACATTAGTCCTACAGGGAAAACTGCGGCAAATAAAAACTTTGACATTCCCAAATCAATAGCCCCGTAGGTTTGACTGATTGTGATTGCAGCTTGTCCGCCAAAGCCGATATACACTCCTGCGAAAATTCCTAAAATTATCATCTGTGCTATTGATAATTTTGCTTTCCCAACCCCTGCCTCAATTGTAGCTTGGGCAATTTCTTTCGGTACGAGAAATCTCTTATCCATTTTTTATCTCCTTCCTTAACGAAATTAAAAATAGTTTAGTTAAAGTATTACAATAACTCATAGACAATTCTAACATTAATTTAACAATGTGTCTATAAATTTTATCTTTTTTTTAACAATGTTTTCAATGTCTGTTATTGTTCATATATCGTTTGCTTAAATCTTTTAATGTCAGATGTTTTAGTATTTGATAAAGATTGCTTTGTAAAAAGGCTACTCTAACATAACTCTTTCTTTTCCGGTGTAAATATTAAACCTTTCACCACGGGCAAAGCCTATAATAGTCATATTAAGTTCCTTACCGATTTCAAGAGCCAAATCCATGGGGGCTGATCTGGAAATTATTATTGATATATTGCGTTTAGCCGCTTTTGTAAGCATTTCGGAAGATATTCTACCTGACAGTAATAAGATTTTATCGGAAAAATTTAAACCCTTATCAAAAGCTTCGCCGATAACTTTATCCAAGGCATTGTGTCTGCCTACATCTTCATGAAACGTCAAAATTTTTTCTCCATTGCTTAAGGCGGCGCTATGTACTCCGCCTGTATTTACAAAAACTTCTGACTTGGCAGAAAATTCTTTCATGGATGATATTACGTTTTTATAAGTTATCAAAGCCTTATTATCCGACCCTTTACCTTGTAATGAACCAAAAACATTATAAAACATTGTTCCTCCACCACAACCGGTAGTAAGAATCCGCTTCCCCGTAAAATGCTTAGAGCTGTTTATCTTTTCTTTAACATTAATATATGCGGCATTCCTGCCTTCATCTATTTCTACGTACTCAATTTCACTTTTTTCTTTAATAATCCCTTCTGAGAGTAAAAAGCCTAAAGATAAGTATTTTAGGTTATTAGGTGAACAAAGAAGTGTAACAAATTCCTCCTCATTAACAAAGATTGTAAGTGGATACTCCCTGACAACGATGTCCGGCGTTTCTTCAATTCTACCATGTTCGTATCTCGTCAGTAATACTTCCCTTGTCAGATTCATATGATAATCCTCCGGTTCAACTTTGATTCTATATTTTCCAAATCCTTTTCGGTATTCAGATTTATAAACATACCCCAGTCAGGGCTGAAGCCCCTTGCAACCTTCTCTTCTATATATAAAACATTTGATTTCTCCAGGAATTTGCCAATCTTTTTATTCCCGTTTATCATACTTTCTTCAATTACGGGTATGAGGCGTCTGCTATAAAATGCATTAAAAGGTTCTATCCAATCCTCGAACTTAGTGATAACTGCATCAGTTATAAAATTGTTTTCATAGATTTTCTTCATCATGTATTTTATATAACCGGCATTTATATAGGGCATATCACAAGCAATAAAATAGTTATATAAACTTTTGGATTCCAAAAGACCAGCATGTATTCCCCCTAACGGCCCGTAACCTTTGTAACAGTCCTTGGTTATAATAATATCTTTATCTTTATATAGCCCGGGTTTATTGGTAACAACAATGATGTTTTTAAGCAAAGGCCTTAATGTTTTAACACTATAATCTGTATTACTGAAACCTTCCACATTAATCAATTGTTTATCAAAACCCATCCTTGTGCTTTTGCCCCCGGCAAGAATTATGGCTGTATCTATTAAAGACATGACTATCCCCCAAATCAACACTTTTCTTAGTTAATTGTACATTAGTGCACATTTTATTACAATTAAAATAGTTAAAATATTAACTATAATCAGCCTGCATCAGTTAAGAAAATATTACCTTTTATATGTAAAACCTCCAAAGCAAATACGGTTTATCGTTATATCTGCTTTGGAGGTAATATCTTTTATTATTTTATAAAGCTTATACAGCTTTTTCTATCTGTACTGCACATACCTTGTATTCAGGTATTTTGCTCTTCGGGTCTAATGCTGCATTGGTAAGTTTATTTGCCGCACCTTGAGCAAAGTGGAACGGGATAAAGACAACATTTTTATCTACGATGTCACTTACCCTTGCCTTTACTGTTATACTACCTCTTCTCGATGCAACTTTTACCATATCGCCTTCATTTACACCAATGCTTGAAGCAGTATCCGGATGTATTTCTATAAAGCTTTCAGGAGATTTTTTGTTTAATCCTTCTACCCTTCCGGACATGGATCTTGTATGGTAATGATATAGTAATCTTCCTGTTGTCAATATAAGCGGATATTCTTCGTCGGGAAGTTCCGCGGACTTAATATATTCTATGCCCATGAAGAGAGCTTTGCCTCTTGCAAATTTACCGCTGTGCAGGAATCGTGTCCCCGGGTGTTCCTCATTGGGGCACGGCCACTGGATACCTATATCGTTGATTCTTTCATAGGTTATACCTGCATAAGATGGGGTTACGGCTCTCATCTCGTCAAATATTTCCTCAGGATTCTTATACTTCTTTTCGTATCCCAGCCTATTCATTATATCCATTAGTATAGCCCAGTCTGCCCTTGCTTCCCCGGGTGCATTAACGGCCTTCCTTACTCTTTGAACACGTCTTTCCGTATTGGAGAAGGTACCGTCTTTTTCTGCAAATGCAGTAGCCGGTAAAACAACATCAGCCAGTTCAGCTGTCTCAGTAAGGAATATATCCTGAACAACCAGAAAATCAGTACTTTCCAAAGCATGCTTTACGTGATTCAAATCAGGATCCGATACCATGGGGTTTTCTCCCATAATATAAAGCATCTTGATATCGCCTTTTTCAGCGGCATTAAGCATTTCTACTATTGTGAGTCCCGGTTTCGTTGACAGACTTTCCACTCCCCAGGCTTTTGCGAATTTTTCCGCTATTTCAGGATTTGCAACAGCTTGGTATGCCGGATAGGATGTGGGTAACGCACCCATATCACAAGCACCTTGAACGTTGTTTTGTCCCCTCAGAGGATTCACACCTGTGGATTCTCTGCCTATCTGTCCGCAAAGATTAGCCAGGTTTGCCATGGACATAACATTATTGGTACCGGTAGAGTGCTGGGTTATCCCCATGCAGTAGATTATACTGCTTTTTCCTGCAGTAGCGTATAATTCGGCAGCTTTAATTATGTCTTCGGCATCCACCTCGCATATCTCTGCTGCTCTTTCCGGAGTATATTCTTTTACAACGTCTCTAAGTTTATCAAAATCTTCTGTTCTTTCAGCAATAAACCCTTTGTTTTCAATTCCTTTTTCCAGTATGACATTCATCATACCATTAGCCAAGGCAACGTTGGTCCCTGGTATTATCTGAAGATGTATCACTGCATCCTTTGATATATCTATTTTTCTCGGGTCGGCTACTATTATTTTTGCTCCCCTGTCACGGGCCTGTCTCACTTTGGCACCTATTACAGGATGGTTCTCCGTTGTGTTTGACCCTACTATAAATATTACATCCGCATCTAAAAATTCATCAATGCTATTTGTCATAGCTCCACTTCCTAATGTAGCTGCAAGACCTGCAACTGTGGCGCTATGTCAGAGGCGGGCACAATGGTCAATGTTATTTGTACCCAATACAGCCCTATATAGTTTTTGCATTAGATAGTTTTCTTCGTTTGTGCATCTCGCCGATGAAAAACCACCAAATGCATCCGGGCCGTTCTCCTTTTTAATTTTTTTCATATTTGAAATAATAAGATTCATGGCTTCTTCCCAAGTCGCTTCTTTTAATTCTCCATCTTTCCTGATTAGAGGAGTATTAAGCCTGTCGGGATGATCTAAAAATCTATATCCATATTTACCTTTTACACATAACAGTCCATCATTGGGCTCAACATTAACGGGTTCAACGCCCACAACTTTATTCCCTTTTACAAGCAAATCCATTTGACAACCTACACCGCAATAAGAGCAAGTTGTTCTGACTTTTTGTGTTTCCCAATATCTAAACTTTTGTGGCTGCTTGGACATCAATGCGCCGACAGGACAAACGGAAACACAGTTGCCGCAGGATACACACACGGAATCGTTAAATTCTCTATCATAAAACACACTGACATGTGTATCGAAACCTCTTTCCGCAAAGTTTATGGCACCGGTACATTGTAGTTCATTGTCAACCCTGACACATCTTCCGCACAGAATACATTTATTTGGATCATAGGTAAAAAAAGGATTGCTGTCATCTATGGGATATTGTTTCTTAACTCCGTTAAATCCGCCTTCTTTTACGTCGTATTCATAGCACAAATCCTGAAGAACGCAATTTCCCGATTTTTCACAAGTTAAGCAATCCAATGGATGATTTTCAATCATTAACCTGAGTATTTCCTTCCGTGCTTCAATTACAGTAGGGCTGTTAGTCTCGATTACCATTCCCTCGGCTACCGGAGTCGAACATGACGGCATAAGTGCCCTTGCCCCTTTAACCTCAACTACACATATTCTGCAAGCCCCATGAGCAACCAGTCTTTCATCGTAACATAGTGTGGGTATGTGTATTCCAACTTTTTGGGCTGCCTGTAATATTGTCAACTCTCTTTCCGCTTGAATCTGCTGCCCATTTATGGTTAAATTAACCAATATGATTACCTCCTTAAATAGAATAACAGCTTTGGATATAATTTAACATTCAGAGGCATATAAACCCCTGAATGAAAGTTTCAACAAATCATTATTTTCCGGCAACGCCTAATTTCTGTAGCAAGTCTTCCAATTCCAAGGCCTCCGCCCATGCAACTTCTACATATTCGCCGTCTTTTTTCAATAAAGGAGTTGAAGCGGTTTCGTTATAAAGAAGATCAAGGGTTAACCTACCCTTCAGACATAATGGCCTTCCGTTAGAAGGGGATTTTGCCCTTACGCCCACTATTTTGCCTTCCCTTTTTAGCAATTCAAACTCGCATCCATATTCGCATCTATTGCAAATAACTTCTTCTTTTTCCAATTCCCAGGACCTGTATTTCCCTATCGCCCTATTATCCAATAAGGCACCTACAGGGCATACGCTAAGACATCTGCCACATGATACACATGTAGAATCTGCTAAAGTTCTTTCATTATCTGCTATTATATGTGTCCTGTAGCCTCTGTCTCCAAAGGATAAAACACTTCTTTCATTAATTTGTGCACAGATGCTAACACATCTGCCACATAGTATACATTTGCTGTCATCCCTGTATATATACGGGTTAGTCGTGTCTATATGTCTTTCTCTTCTCCATCCATCATGTTCCCTAAATTTAACATCATATCTATAAGCATATTCCTGGAGTTTACACTCACCGGCCTTATCGCATGTCAAACAGTCATTGGGATGGTTGTCCAAAAGCAGCCTTAAGATTTCTCTTCTTGCTTCAACCACACTTGGACTTTCGGTATGTACTACCATACCTTCAGCAACGGGAAGAACACAAGAAGCTTGCAGAGTTCTGGCCTTTTCTACTTCGACTACGCATATCCTACATGCTCCTATTTCATTTACCCCTTTTAGGTAACAAAGAGCAGGTATGTCTATACCTATAGCCTTTGCTGCATCCATAACGGTCCAATTCTTAGGAACCCTTGTATGAATACCGTCAATTGTCAAGTTAACCATTTCCATTTGAGCTCCCCCTAATATAATATTTTAGTTTTAATAAACGACACTCACATTAATATATTACCCGATTGTTAAAATAACGTCAATAAAATTAAAAAGATTTAAACATTTTTTTCTATCCGTCGTTATTGTTTACGCCTATCTTCGTTCCACCCCGGATAACATGTATAAATCTGTCTAAATAATATAAGAATTCATACCCTCTCTATTTTTAATGTCTACCACATTCGGAAGCATCTCCGCGAAGAATTTCTATCCCGTGTTTTAATGCAGGTAATATAGTGTCGAGGCATTCTTCTACGCCTTTTGGGCTTCCGGGCAAATTGATAATAAGTGATTTTTTTCTTATTCCCGAGACAGCCCTTGACAGCATTGCCTTTGGGGTTATTTTAAGGCTTTCAGCTCTCATTGCCTCAGGTATGCCCGGCACAATTTTTTCAATAACGCCTAATGTGGCTTCGGGAGTATTGTCTCTATGTGAAAAACCTGTGCCGCCGCTTGTTAATATTAGATCCACATGCAGTTCATCAGCCATTTCCAACAATACAGATTCTATTTCTGCCTTTTCATCGGATACTATTGAATACTTTTTAACCGCACCGCCAACAGACCCTAAAACTTTTTCAATAACTGGCCCGGATTCATCAACTCTTTCTCCTCTTGATCCTTTGTCACTTACAATGACGATGCCAATTGTAAAAGTAAAATTGTTTTTCATTGTTTTCCTCCTCTCGTATAATATGTTTTGAGTAGTTTATTTACCTAATTTTCAGAAGCAAAACTACCCATAATACAACTGGAAATTATCTATAAGGTTATACATAACGAAACCTATATCATCGCTTACTACGTAGTAAGCGGCCTCGCGCACATTGACAATTTAGATTATTTTTTAGC
>JAAYKT010000386.1 GCA_012522255.1 Clostridiales bacterium | reverse complement strand
CCGATAAAATCGTAGAGCCAATGCTTGAAATGGGCTACAAAAATACTACTCCTGCAATAGAAAGAAGCGTACTTTTGCGAATGGGATTTTCAAGCCTTGAAGCAAAACCCATTGTAGAAGGTGTCATGCAAAAAGGCTTGATGGGCAAAGGTGCCGGAAATGTTGTATGGAGATTATCAAAAAAAATGGGTATTTCTGTCAGAGAAGCAGGCCTTGCATTGGCAGAAGACAAATACTGGGATGAAGTAAATGCTCTTTTTGAAGGAGGGGAGAACTAATGAAATTGGACCCAAACAAAAAGATGGATATAAAAGAGATTCTTAAAGATTTAGACAGTTACAGGCCAAGACGTCGTGGATGGCACTGGAGAGAGGGTGCTAATGAAAAAAGAACCATAGGTGACTTTGAATTCTTAGAAACCTCCGAAGGCTTAAAAAATTATATTCCTTTACCGGGAAGCAGGGGTTTTGGCTATATAGACCCCCAACCGGATTGTGTCATAACCACTGAAATAGCATCAGGCAGGTTCGAGGATGACCTTAGAAGAATGAGAATGGCAGCCTGGCACGGCGCTGACCACATCATGGTAATAAGGACCGCGGGCCAATCCCATATCGACTCTTTATTGGAAGGCACAAACCAGGGAATTGGCGGAATAATGGTTACAAGAAAACAAGTAAGGGCGAGCAGAAAAGCTCTTGATTTAATAGAAGATGAAGTGGGCAGACCAATTAACTTTCACTCTTATGTATCCGGCGTAGCAGGCCCGGACATTGCAGTTATGTTTGCAGAAGAAGGAATAAACGGAGCACATCAGGATCCCCAATATAATGTTTTATATAGAAACATAAATATGATAAGAAGTTTTGTCGATGCCTGCGAGGCAAAAAAAGTAATGGTATGGGCAGATATGCTTCAGATTGACGGTGCCCACAATGCCAATGCAACTGCTATGAAAGCTTGGAAAGTAATGCCCGAGCTTATGGTGCAACACGCTATCAACTCGGCTTTTTCAAGAAAAATAGGTATGAAACCTGAAAACATCGCACTGTCAACAGTTCCGCCAACAGGGACACCGGCACCGTGTATGAGACTTGACTTGCCCTATGCGGTAGCACTTAGAGACTTTTTCAGCGAATACAAAATGAGGGCACAACAGAACACAAAATATATGGAATCCGATGCTAAAGAAGCAACGGTAACCCATACTTTAAACATGATAATCTCAAGGCTGACCAGTGCCGATATACAATCCACCATAACTCCCGACGAAGGAAGAAACGTACCGTGGCACTATTACAATATTGCAGCTTGCGATACTGCAAAACAGGCACTAAACGGTATGGATGGATTAAGAGAAATGGTTAAATTGGATAGAGACGGTGTATTAGGTGAAAATATCAGGGAAATCAAAGAAAGAGCTGTTCTTTTTATGGAAGAAATGTTGGAAGTAGGCGGATACTTCAAAGCTGTTGAAGAAGGATTTTTCATCGACAGCGGATACTACCCGGAAAGAAACGGCGACGGAATACCGAGACAAATAGACGGCGGTATCGGCGTGGGAATGATATTTGAAAGAGACAAGGACTATTTCGCACCCGTATCTGTTCACTATGGATATAACAACATACCCAAAGAATTTGAAAAAGCATCTGAAGCTATAGGCGGAGATACATTTGAGGATCCTTCAAAAATCATCTATATAGATGAATTGGATGAGTTTGATAATGTTGATGTCAGGCTTGAAGAAATTGAGAAATACTATGACACCAATTATGTCAAACCGGAAGTTGAGTGGAGAGCAGATGGTGTAGTTGCAATAACCATATTCCTTCCCCTGGATGAAAGAACAGCCGAATTTGCAGCAATCAAATGCGGCGAAAAAATGGGATTGGAAGATGTAACCGTAATAAACAAGAACATCATGCACCCATCTGAAGGGACTCTTGTCGAAATAAAAGGTAAAGTAAAATTTGATATCGATATAAACGACCTTATAATACCGGAAAAGGTACCGGTAATGTCTGATCAAGAAATAAGAGATGCCATTGCTGAAGAACCTATGTTTGTTGTGGCAGCAACTGTCGGTGAGGACGAACACTCTGTCGGTCTTAAAGAGACCTTGGATATCAAACATGGCGGCATAGAAGGTTTTGGCGTTAAGTATTTATATATGGGAACCTCCGTTCCTGTGGAAAAACTGGTGGATGCGGCCATAGAGACCAAAGCAGATGCAATACTTGCAAGCACAATAATAACTCACGATGATGTCCACGTTAAGAACATGAGGAAAATACATGAACTATGTGTGGAAAAAGGCATAAGAGATAAGGTTATCCTTGCATGCGGCGGTACCCAGGTAACTAATGAAATTGCAAAAGAGGCAGGAATGGATGCAGGCTTTGGAAGAGGCACTCACGGTAACGAAGTTGCCAGTTACCTTGTCAAAAAGAGAAGGGAAATGAAGTAAAGGCTATGAAAATTGACGTTTTAGTAGCTGAAATAGGCAGTACCACTACAGTCATAAACGCTTTTACTGATATAGGGACGCCCCGCCCGAGATTTGTCGGGCAGGGGCAAGCCCCTACTTCGGTTCTGGAAGGCGATGTAACCGTCGGATTAAAAGGTGCCATAGATGATTTAAAAAAGGGCATAAAAACCGATGAAATAGAATATGGCGAAATGCTTGCAACCAGCAGTGCTGCCGGGGGGCTGAGGATGACAGTACACGGTCTGGTATACGATATGACCGTAAGAGCCGCAAAAGAAGCTGCATTAGGTGCCGGCGGAATAATAAAAATGGTTACTGCAGGCAAACTGCGCAGGATGGATTTAAAAAAGATAATTGACATCAATCCAAATATAATTCTTATTGCCGGGGGAGTTGACTACGGCGAACGGGAAACAGCCCTGCACAACTTGGAACTCATAGTATCTTCAAAACTTAATATTCCCATAATCTATGCAGGTAATATTGAAAATGATGAAGAAATAGCCCTAATATGCGAAGAAGCCGGCATAAAACTATACATCGTGGAAAACGTTTATCCTCGCATAGACTTTTTAAACATTGAACCCACGAGAAGGATTATACAGGAAGTTTTCGAAGAACATATCATACATGCATCAGGCATGACCACTGTCAGAGAAATGGTTAACGGCCCTATAATACCTACACCCGGTGCTGTTATGGAAGCAGCAAGACTGTTAAAAGAAAGCATAGGAGATTTGGTTGTATTTGACGTGGGTGGTGCTACAACAGATGTACACTCCGTTACGGAAGGTTCCGAGGAAGTCAACAAAATGTTGATCAGCCCCGAACCTTATGCAAAAAGAACCGTTGAAGGTGACTTGGGCGTATATATAAACTTAAAGCACATAGTTGAAAAAATAGGGATGAAAGAATTAAAAGATGAATTTAAAAATGCGGAAGAATTGATAAATAAAACCCATCCTATTCCCGAAACAGAAGAAGAAAAAGCGTTTGTCGAAAGACTCACAAAAGAGGCAGTTTTAACATCGTTGGAAAGGCACGCCGGCAGATTCAGATATATATACGGACCCTCCGGTAAAAAAACCATAGCGGAAGGTAAGGACCTATCCAGCATTAAATACATTATAGGTACCGGTGGTGCCCTGACAAGATTGCCTAACAGGTTTGAAATTTTAAAAAATGCTGCAGGATACGGTAAAGGACTTGAACTGTATCCGAAAAAGGAAGCAAAAATACTTATAGACAACAACTATATTTTTGCATCTTTGGGTGTGCTTTCAAAAAAATATCCGGAAGATGCGGTAATTTTGATGAAAGAAAGTATTGGTTATAAAGAATAAAAGATAGGAGGAATAGAATGAATTATCCCTCTTTGAATATTGATTTAAAAAAATTGGAACATAATACAAGGCTGTTGGTAGATAAATGTTCTGCCAAAAATATCTCCGTAGCTGCCGTATCAAAAGTATTGTGCGCCATACCCGAGCTGGTTCAGGCGCTGATAGATGGCGGAGCCACATATGTAGCAGATTCAAGGATAGAAAACCTGAAAAGGATAAAGCACCTGAACATACCGAAAATGCTGCTTAGAATTCCTATGTTAACACAAGTGGAAGATGTTGTGGAATATGCAGACATCAGTCTTAACTCTGAATACACCGTTATAAAAGCCTTGTCGGATGCGGCAATAAAGAAAGGCAAAGTACATGACATCATATTAATGGTTGATTTAGGAGATTTGAGAGAAGGCGTGTGGCTTGATGATGCCGTTGAATTCGTCGGGCAGATTATAGACGTAAAAGGAATTAACCAAAAAGGGATCGGTACAAACCTGACATGCTACGGGGCTGTCATACCCAAGGTGGACAATTTGACCAAACTAATTAGTATTGCAACGGAGATAGAAAACAAATATAATATCAAGTTGGATATTATATCCGGCGGGAATTCCAGCAGTATTTATTTAGTGAACAACAATACAATACCAAAAGGCATTAATAACTTACGATTTGGTGAATCCATCGTTTTGGGTAATGAAACAGCATACGGGGCAAGGATAGAAGGCTCTGGCAACGATTGTTTTACCCTGTCAGCAGAGATAGTTGAATTAAAAGAAAAACCTTCAATCCCCATTGGAGAAATAGGAGTGGATGCTTTTGGTACCAAACCCGTATTTGAAGACAGAGGAATAAGAAAACGCGCCATAGTTGCAGTGGGTAAACAAGATGTCAAAGTTGATGGACTCACGCCCATAGATGACAAACTAATCATATTGGGAGCCAGCAGCGACCATATGATAATAGATGTAACCGACAGTGAAAATGCTTATAAAGTTGGGGACATCATGGATTTTCTTTTGGACTACGGTGCACTTTTAGCACTGTCTACATCAGGATATGTCAATAAAAAAATAAAATAAGGTAATACAAGTATATAGAATTAATAAAAAGCCGTTACGAGTTAACGGCTTTTACGCATATAAATATAAAAATGATTTACACAAAATATTCAACTTTTCATACTATATACTATGAAGAAAACATGATATAACATAAAAAGTTTCAAATCAACAACAAACAAAAGAATTTTTAAAAATTTGCAACAAATAATAAATAAAGCAAAAGTTCTAAAAAAAATATAACAATGCAATCAAACTTAGATTTCTTATCTATATTT
>JAAYKT010000385.1 GCA_012522255.1 Clostridiales bacterium | reverse complement strand
GGCTTTAGGGGGCTTGGGCCTCGGAGGTCCGGAGGTTCTAAGCTTTAAAAGGCTTGCGAGAAAAGTGCTTGATGAAGTGGGCGGGTTGGCCAAACAGCATATCAATCAAGCCGGCAGGGCTATGATAATACAAAGTGTTTTAGATAAATGCAGATCGGAACTCAAAGCTTTTGGCAGGCCTGCAGGGCAGAAAGGCTTCACGGATAAATTATCAACCATGTTATCTGAATTTAAGAGATATAATATAAATCCACAAGTATTGGCGGATAAAACGAATGAAATAGATGATAGATACTTGAAAGATAAATTAGATGATCTAACTTTAATTTATACCAAATATGAGGAAATGCTTCATGAAAAGTATATCGACATGGATGACGATCTAACTTTGTTGAAAATCCGAATGGATAAGAGTAAATATCTAAAAGGTGCCGAAATATGGATAGATGAGTTTTCCGGTTTTACACCTCAGGAATATGAAATAATATCCATGCTTTTACAAATGGCCGACAAAGTAAATGTCTGCCTAACCACCGATTGCCTCGCAGATACTGAACAAATTCAGGATATTGATGTTTTTTCTTCTATCAAATATTCAGCAAACGAGCTAATCAAGATCGCCAGAGACTCGGAAGTAAAAGTGGAAAAACCTGTTGCACTAAAATTAGATTCATCCTTGAGATTTAGGGATAATAAAGAACTTCAACATATGGAGCAGTTCCTGTTTCAGTACCCTTATAAGGTTTACAGTGAAAAAACAGGCAAAATCAGTATACTATCAGCGGCTAATTTGCATAGTGAGGTAGAAAATACTGCAAACATCATCACCGGGCTTTGCAGAGATAAGGATATCAGATATAAGGACATTGCCGTAATTGCAAGAAATTTAGATGACTATGAGAAACTTGTTAGAATTATTTTTCCTCAATATAATATTCCTTTTTTTATAGACAAAAAAAGAGCGGTGACGGAGCACCCATTAACACTGTTGGTTTTATCAATAATTCAGATTATAATAAAAAATTTTAGTTATGAATCCATGTTCAGATATCTTAAAACAGGCCTTCTATCTATTCCCCGGAGCGATATAGATATTTTAGAAAACTATGTTTTGGCAAACGGCATAAGGGGCAGCAGGTGGTATAGGGGGGACAAATGGGATTATAGAATTGAATATTCAATAGAGGCAAAGGAACCTCAACAAGAAGAGCTGGATATGATCTTGCGAATAAACGGAATAAGGGATGAAATAATAGAGCCGATAAGCCAATTCTGGGAAAATGTGCGGACTTCTAAAAAGGCAAGAGACTTATGTAGATTCCTGTATGAATTTTTGTGTAATACAGGTATACCAGAAAAGATCAAAGAACTTGGAAACCGGTATAAGGAACAGAATGAGTCGGAGTTAGCAGATGAATATAAACAGATTTGGGGCATGATAATTGAAGTTTTGGATCAAATAGCAGAAGTCAACGGTGAGGAAATCATGAAATTGGAGCAGTTTTACAGCATGTTGGAATTGGGCTTTGCTCAATACAGTATGGGACTCATACCTCATGCTGCCGATCAGGTGTTGGTGGGGAGCATAGACAGATGGAGAAGCCATGAGATAAAGGCACTCTTTATCATAGGTGCCAATGATGGGATTCTTCCGGCGGCATCAAGAGATGAAGGTATGCTGACGGATAAAGACAGAGGAATTTTAAAAAGCATAGGATTGGAATTGGCACCCGATACAAAGGCCCAAGCCTTTGACGAGCAGTTTTTATTATACAGTTCACTGACAAAAACCGGCGATTTTCTTAGAATAAGTTATCCCTTGGCTGACTCAGAAGGTAAGGGATTAAGGCCTTCACCGATAATAAATAAATTTAAAAGACTGTTCCCCAATATGAGTCGTTCAAGTGATTTAACCGATAGTCCGGGAAGCTCAAGAAGCATATCTGCGGCTATTCCCACTTTTAATATGCTTATAAAGGCTTTTAAAACTATGATATCCAGTGAAAATGAAGAAGCGGAGTTCTGGAAAGATGTTTATATATGGTTTTTAAATAAACCGGAATGGAAAGATAAACTAAAATATGTGGCACAAGGTCTATTTTATGAAAACACAGACAAACCCTTAACCTCAATACAAACCAACAGAAATGTTGAATACATTTCTGTTTCACGTTTGGAAAAATATAAATCCTGTCCCTTTTCCTATTATGTACAGTATGATTTGAAAGCAAAGGAAAGAAGGATTATGAAAATGGAGGCCCCGGATATTGGGAGTTTTCTTCATTTAGTCATAAGCAGATTTTCCGAGGAATTGAAAAAAGAAAATATAAAGTGGGCTGATGTCACAAGTGATTGGAGCAATAAGAGAATTGATTTTCTAATAGAGGACATTGTAGAAAATGCTTCCGGGATTCCTTTAAAACAGACAAAAAGATATATATATCTGAAGGATAGGCTTAAAAGGATTGTAAAAAGGTCTATCTGGCTTATCATTGAACATGCCAAAAGAAGCGGCTTTGAACCGATTATGTATGAGGCGGCCTTTGGTGAAAAGGATGGATTGCCGGGGATAAGTCTCAGCCTTCCCAACGGAGAAAAAGTGGTTCTGTCAGGCAGGATCGACAGAATAGATATATTGGAAAAAAATGAAGAAAATTATGTAAGAATAATAGACTATAAATCTGGAAATAAAAGTTTTAGCCTATCCGACGTCTATTACGGGTTACAGCTGCAGCTTACGCTGTATCTCAGCGCCATATGGGAAAAAGGGTTGAAAGGAAAAGGCAAGGTAACGCCGGCGGGGATTTTTTATTTTAAGCTTGATGAACCTATGATCAGAGTAGCCGGAAAAGATGCGGATAAGGATATTGAAAAAGAAATAATGAAGGAATTAAAAATGAAAGGACTCATTTTAGCCGATGCGGAAATAGTCAAAGAAATGGATAGAAGTATAGACGGTAACTCGGTTTTGGTTCCCGCAAGGATTAATAAAGACGGGACTTTGGGTAAAAACTCTTCCGTTGCGACTATTGAACAATTTGAAAATTTAAAAACCTATGTAAGGAATATACTTATTAAAATAAGTACTGAAATGAAAAAAGGTGATATCTCCATATCTCCCTATAAAAAGAAAAATCAGACTTCCTGCAGATTTTGTCCATACTCGTCAATCTGCAGATTTGAGGTAAATTTACCGGGAAACAGATATAGGATATTAAAAGAGTTGAATAATGAAAAGGCATGGGAAGAATTAAGCAAGAATGCAGGAGATAAAGGGGGCGGGGTAATTGACTGAATGGACTCGGGAACAATTAACCGCGATTGAAGAGAAGGATTGCGATCTTTTGGTGGCAGCTGCGGCAGGTGCGGGGAAAACAGCAGTATTGGTGGAAAGGATAATTAAAAAAGTTATTCGTGACAGGGATCCTATAGATATTGATAATATGCTGGTGGTCACCTTTACAAACGCTGCCGCATCGGAAATGAGGGAAAGAATTGCCCTAACATTGGACAAGGCAATTGAAGAGAATCCCGGTTCTCAAAGACTACATAGACAATTGCTTCTTCTTCCAAAAGCCGGAATAACAACTATTCATTCTTTTTGCATGGACGTTTTGAAGAACAATTACCATAGGTTGGACATAGCCCCGGACTTCAGAGTTGCCGATGAGACTGAAAGTGCACTTTTGAAAATTGAGGGAATAGATGAGTTGTTTGATATGCAATATGAGGAAGGCTCCGGCTTGTTCTTCAAGCTTCTTGATTCCTATAGCGGTAATAGAGATGACAATAAACTAAAAGATATGGTTTTGGAAATATATGATTTTGTCAGAAGTACTCCTTGGCCGGAAAAATGGTTGAATGAAATGGCGAAGGCTTATGAAATCGGGGAAGATTTTGATTTCATAAAAACGGAGTGGGCTAAGACCATTTTGGACTACGTGAATATAGAATTATCAGGTTGTTTGAATGAGCTTAATAAGGCTTATGAGATATCTCAGATAGGATTTGGGCTGGAAAAATGTGCAATCCAATTATTTTCTGATTTAGAAAATGTAAAATCCCTAATTTATTTTGAGGGTAGAAGCTGGGATAGTCTTTATGAAGCCTTTAGAAGCATTAAGTTTGAGACGCAGCGTCAGGTTACCAAGGATGGGGATAAGGATGCCTATGAAATTTTAAAGGAACTGAGAAAAAGCGCAAAAGAAAAAATATACAAAATGAGAGATGAGTTTTTTATAGAAGATTCAAAAGGGATAGTAAGTGACCTGAATGCTTTGCATCCATTAATAAAGTATTTATGTCATCTTATTATGGAGTTTGAAAAGCTGTACTCAGGTATGAAGAAAGAAAAGAGTCTGATTGATTTTAATGATTTAGAACATTTCAGCTTGAAGGTTCTGACGGAAGAAAACGAAAGAGGGGTAATAACCCCTTCGCCGACAGCTTTGAGTCTTAGGGATAAATATTCCGAGATAATGATAGATGAGTATCAGGATAGTAATATGGTGCAAGAGGTAATTCTGAATATAATATCAAAAAGAGAAATAGATTTGCCCAATATGTTCATGGTGGGTGATGTAAAGCAAAGCATTTATCGATTCAGGCAGGCAAAACCGGAATTGTTTTTAGATAAATATGATAGATATTCGGAAAATAGCGG
>JAAYKT010000384.1 GCA_012522255.1 Clostridiales bacterium | reverse complement strand
CTGTAATAATGTCCATGCACATAAATGCAAATAAATAAGCTAAAAGCAAAAACACAAAAGTCTTAACTTTGAAAGGAGCCAAAAATGTTTTAAACGAAAATGTAGATTTAACGTCCGGTAAAGGTGCTCTTTCCTCTGTAAATAACCCTGTTAAAATCAGTGGTATGGCATAAAAAATTCCAAACCCTAGCGTGATTATTAAAAATACTTGAAGAGCACTAAGCATGCCAGATAAAAAATTATCTAATATTAACGTACCACCAATTGCAGAAATTCCACTGGAGATCATCGAGAATACCAATCTCAAAGAATTTATTTGTGTTGTCTCCTTTGGACTAGTGGATATCTCCGTCGAAAAGCTTGAATAACTCACACAAATTATTGTTGCCACAGTGTTGTAAAATAAAAATGCGACCAAGTAAATTGCTATTTTTGCCCCTTTTAAACTCATTCCTTGAAGAGGAACAAATAAAAATGCCAAACTAAAAACAAGCAAAACCCCGCCTAAGAAAATATATGGTCTGCGACGCCCCCACTTGGATCTTGTATTGTCACTTATAACACCCATCAAAGGGTCGGATATTGCGTCCCACACCTTGGAAATAGCCACGATTGCACCCGCCCAAATAGTTCCAATATCCATAGCGACTAAAAATGCGAAATATAAAGCTCCAATTAAAGCAGAAGCTCCGCCGCCATATGCGTCTGACAATGCAAATATTGTCTTCTCTACCGCAGGCACTTGCGGCTTTAATTTTTCTTGTTTAATTTTTTTTGTTCCCATTTTCTTGTCAAATCTCCCCTAATTTATATCTAATCAAAGCAGCCGTAATTATTGCCGCAGTATCTGATTTTAGTATTTGGCATCCAAGTGATATTATTTTGGCTCCCCTATCTTCAATCTCTTTAATTTCAGTCTCCTTAAATCCACCCTCACTTCCTATAACATAAGCAATACTTTTTATTGTTGATTTAAATTCTATATTCTTGATTTTCTCAGTCGTTGCTTTTTCATAAGGGCATACAACTAAGTCGTAAGAAGATAGTTTATTGAGCATTTCATCAAAGCTAATTAAATCGCCTATGAAAGGCTTTACTCCTATTCCTGTCTGCTTAGCTGCTTCAATACTCACACGCTTCAATCGATCGGGTGCAAATTTAGTTTCATTCACATATGCAGAGTTAAAAGGATATATTGTCTTCACTCCTAACTCAACACACTTTTGGATAATAAAATCTATCTTTGAACCTTTTGGCAAAGCTTGAAATAGACAAATTTCCATGTCAGTGTGACATGGATTCGGCTCAATTTTATTTACTTTTACAATCGCGAAATCTTTTTCGATCTGAGTTATTGTCGAGTAATAATCCTTCCCATCGCCAAGCGAAACTATCAAGTCATACCCTATTTTATGCCTTAACACTTTAAACATATGATAAAACTCATCGCCTTTGATAATTATATTTTTCCCATCATATGCTTCTTTTTCAGCAAAAAATCTCTTTAGTTCCATGCCTATTTTTCCTTGCGCAGTTTAGTTTGCTTGTTCGATATAGAGTACTGTAGCCAAGATAAAAAGTTATATGGCATTAAAAACACCTTAAGTCTAAATAATAAATCTTTTAATTTGGAACCAGAGAACTCAATATCAGACAATGAGCGCACTTTTACACTAGAAATTAGCTCTTCTTTCGTATATTCTTTTTCAAGCTTTTGAGTTATTTTATACTCATAGTTTGGTATTAAATCTATGTAATTATCACTAAAAGGATTTGTGTTGGTGTCTGAATCTAAGCAGCACAATCTTGTAAAT
>JAAYKT010000383.1 GCA_012522255.1 Clostridiales bacterium | reverse complement strand
TGTAGGATTAGATACTGACATTCAGAAAATCCCTTCCTTTTTAGCTGAAGACAAAGAAAATGGTGTTTTTAATTTCAACAAATCCATTGTTGATGCTACTGCTGATTTATGCGTTGCTTATAAACCAAATCTTGCTTTTTATGAAAGTATGGGCTTAAAAGGTTGGGAAATTCTTGAGCAAACAGTTGATTATATACGCTCAAATTACCCTGACCTATTTATTATTGCAGATGCTAAACGCGGTGATATAGGTAATACCTCAGCAATGTATGCGCGCACTTTCTTGGATAACATGAACTTTGATGCAGTAACAGTTGCTCCTTATATGGGTGAAGATTCTGTAAGTCCTTTTTTAACTTATAAAGGTAAGTGGGTTATTCTCTTAGCTTTAACATCCAATAAAGGTTCACACGACTTCCAATTTATAAAAGATAAAAGTAGTGGTGATAGACTTTTTGAAAGTGTATTGAAAAACTCACAAAAATGGGGAAATGCAGATAATATGATGTATGTAATCGGTGCTACTAATGCAGAGATGTTAACTGAAGTGCGTAAATTAGTACCTGATCATTTTCTTTTAGTTCCTGGAGTAGGAGCACAAGGTGGTAGCTTGCAGGAAGTTGCAAAATATGGTTTGAATAATCAATGCGGCTTATTGGTTAACTCATCACGTCAAATCATTTACGCTTCATCCGATCAAGATTTTGCGGAACAAGCTCGTACACAGGCAAGAAGCCTTCAACAGGAAATGCAAGCTATATTAAAAGCTAAGCAGCTTATTTGAAAGTTACTTTATCAACTCAGAATAAAATCAGAATAGAAAACACATCAATATATGCCTAAAAATAAGACCACAAATTCAACTATAAAGTTTGGTACAGGCCCAGTGTTTTTCACTACCCTGTCCACTATTCTAGGCGCTATATTATTCCTTCGCTTTGGATATGCCGTGCATCATGTAGGATTTCTGGGCGTATTATTCATTATTCTTTTAGGACATATAGTTACCATTCCTACAGCATTGGCTATATCAGAATTAGCAACCAACAAGCGCGTTGAAGGTGGCGGCATGTATTATATTATCTCGCGCTCCTTCGGAATGAATATCGGTGCTACGGTTGGATTAGTTTTATATCTTTCGCAAGCCATCAGTATTGCTTTCTATGTGATAGCATTTACAGAAGCTTTTTCTTTCTTTTTTGACTTCTTGTACAATAAATGGGGCATCATACTTCCACGTCAAGCGATTAGTGTACCCGTGATGCTAGGACTTTCTGCCCTCTTCATCAGAAAAGGGGCAAATGTAGGCATGAAAGCTTTATATGCTGTAGTATTTATATTGACAGTATCCCTGATACTTTTCTTTGTAGGAACGCCGACGGGAAGTGCTTTTGAGCTATTACACCAAGGAGAATCACTTGGAAATATGGGCTTCAAAAACTTCGATAAATTCTTCCTTGTATTTGCTATAACCTTCCCGGCATTTACGGGCATGGCAGCAGGTGTAGGCTTATCGGGCGATCTTAAAAATCCTGGAAAATCTATTCCCATCGGCACCATCAGTGCTACCCTAGCT
>JAAYKT010000382.1 GCA_012522255.1 Clostridiales bacterium | reverse complement strand
TGTAATTAGTCAATTTTATGTACATTTGCAAAATAAAAATTAGTAGTTATAAAAAGATATAAACTTGTCCTAATTACCTAAACCATCTTAATTTCTTTGTTATTTTCTGCCATTTTTTTAACTTTTTACGGTCAACCTATTTCAGGCATTGACATCTCATCTTAGTCTTTTCGTATTTTCCTTACAACATTTGTTTGTTTCGTATTAATATTAACAAAATAAATCCCTTGACAAACATCGTCCATAGATAATATAATTTTAGTGTCGTTTACCGGAATACATTTTATACGTTTACCGCTCATATTGTAAATCTCTACTTTATTGATTATCTGTTCACAGTTATCTATATATAACACGTCTTGCACAGGATTGGGATACAAGCTTAAGGTACCTACATTCCGGTTTTGCAATATACTGTTTTTAGTTGAAAATTCCGCTGTAAAAACCGTATCTTGTGTTAGTCTAATGGTGCGCGGATTGTTTGTATCCCCGTCGTGCCATTTAACAAAGCGGTAATCAGGCTTTGGGGTAGCCGTAATCGTTATCATTTGATTATATTTATAGGTACCGCTTCCGCTTACAGTGCCCATATTCGTATCGTTGCTTAAAACCGTTACACTGTGGGTATCTATAGCAAAAATGGCTGTAAATACAGTGTCTTGAAAGAGTATGATAGTTCTCGGATTATCGGCAATTCCATCGTTCCAGCAAAGAAAATGATAATGAGGTTTTGCCACGGCTTCTACGATAACGGTATCGGATTCGCAATGCTTTTGGAGGTAAGTAATGCTTCCCATCGACGCATCGTTTGGTGTTATGTTTATATTGAATTTCATGGAACCGATTATGTTTTTAAACCGTGACCAGTTGGAAGCAGATTGATATAAACCACTACTGCCACAGGGAACACAAACAATACTATTAGTAGAAACATTGTGAAATGTATATTCCTTAATAAGAGGTGGTGATACGCCCTTCATGGTTATTTCACTTATATTAATATCATTTTCGAAAGCAGCATCACCAATACTGTCTATAAATTTGCCTATGGTAACGTATTGTAAATTAATACAATCGGAAAAAGCATAATCGCCAATGAATACAACCGAATCGGGAATATGGATGGATGTTAAATACTTGCAAAATCTAAAAGCTTGGTCACCAATAATTTTTACTGAATTAGAGATATAAATAGTGGTCAAAAATTCACAAGCCTTGCAAAGGCCGTTGGGAATTCTAATTACATTTTCACCGAAAATAAGGGTTGCTAATTTATTATTACGTGCAAAAATACCGTAATCATTACAATTTATAGCATTAAAATTTACCGTAGTCAAGTTTGTATTCATCACAAATGCGGCAAACCCAATAGTCTTTACAGAATCAGGAATTGTTATATGGGTTAAGCCGGTACAAGAGGAAAAAGCATATCTTCCAATAGTTTGTATAGAAATAGGAATACTAATAAAGGTTAAATCACTACATGCTTCAAACGCATTGTCCCCAATACTTGTTACAGTATAGGTAAGAGTTTCATAAGTAACAGTAGAGGGAATGATGATTGCTCCCGAGTAATTCATGGAATCAGACTGAATTTTGTATGTTACTTCTACCGTATACGGAACCGTATCTGAAGTAATGTTATAATAAATGGTATCTCCATTATTTACCGCATAAAAATCGTATGCCCACAGAGAATTTGAAATAGTTATTACTATGATTGCTAATATAAATTTTACTGTATTCATAATTTTGTCTTTTTTAAATAAAGTCGTTTAAATAGTTTAAATAGTTGTCTGATGAATTATTGGAAATCATAGTTATTTTAATTTCAGCATGATTATTAATTTTTAACCACTATTGTCCGATAAAAAATTATTAAATTCATACAATGGATTGATAACCGTATATTTGTGTGTTATAAAAAAACGTGGGGCTTGTTGTTTGTAATTGAATGATATTAAATGTGTTAAATGAACTT
>JAAYKT010000381.1 GCA_012522255.1 Clostridiales bacterium | reverse complement strand
ACCGTCAATTTGTGATGCATTGGTTGGTGGTGTCGGTCAAATACCATATGATATGGCTAAAGATTGCATTGATGATATTATTGTGGTTGAAGAGGAAATGATAAGGAAGGCTGTTTATCATTTGATAACTAAAGAAAAAGTGGTTGCAGAACCTGCCGGGGCTATTGGAGTAGGTGCAGTCATAAGTAATCCGGAATACTTTGAAGGTAAAAACATAGCAATAGTGATAAGCGGAGGTAATCTGGATGCACGCCTTATGAAAGAAATCCTGTTGGGATAAAAAAGCCTAATGTACCTATACTAAGATCATCTGATAAATGAAATAATTCATACGCATTACAGTATCCCATGTTGCTGTATTAAAATAATATAACTGCACTTTGAGAATTACCTAAGAGCTTCTTCGCCTGTCATAGGATACTCTAAGACCGTGTGATTGTAAGAATTAGAAACGAAGCCGGGTTTTTAAAATTAACTATTGACTGACAGCACTAAAGGTGGTACTATATACCTGTATAGGGTATATAAAAGGAGGTAATTAAATGAATATAACAGTATATTCCACAGATACTTGCCCCTGGTGTAAAAAAGCTAAAGATTACTTAAGTGGCAAGGGTGTAGAATTCAGAGAAGTCAATGTCGGCGTGGACAGAAACGGTGCCATGGAAATGGTGAAAAAATCCGGGCAACAAGGTGTACCTGTATTGGATATTGACGGTCATATAATAATCGGATTTGACCAGGCAAGAATAGACAGCTTAATTTCATAATAGTGGATTATTGGAACTCAAAAATAGAACCGAATGGCTAAGCCCCGCCGGTTCTATTTTTAAATGCTTTTATATATAATAGATTCTATCCAATTTATCCCGACTCCAGCGCCAGAGGCAAGAATCCCGAAGCGACTAGAGGCAGAATTAAAGATCCATCGTCATCCTGAGGCACAGCCGAAGGATCTTGAGCCGAAAGGAATACCAAAGCCGAAGTGCCTGGAGCCCAGAGCCTAGTGCCCGGAGCCCAGCGCCCATTATAAATTCCCTTTCAACCCGATTTCTTCCGCCACTTCACGCATCCCCTTGATGGTTTCATCTATTATGTAGTTCATATCCATATCCAATAATTCAAGGCCTTTTTCAATTACTTCCCTGTCAACACCCGCAGCAAACCTTTTGTCCTTCCATTTTTTCTTTATTGATTTTACTTCCAAATCCAATACGCTTTTACTCGGACGCATAAGGGCTGCGGCGGTTATAAGGCCCGTCAGTTCATCTATGGTAAAAAGGACCTTCTCCATTTTTTCCTCGGGTTTAACATCGCAGCACAATCCCCAGCCGTGGCTTTGAATTGCCCTGATATAATCTTCCGGCCAATCTTCTTCTGTCAATATTTCCTTCACCTTTATACAATGCTGTTCAGGATACATTTCGTAGTCCAAATCATGGCACAAACCAATTACAGACCATTTTTCAACATCCGGTTCATCTAATATTTCAGCAAAATGTTTCATGACACCTTCAACAGTCAAGGCGTGACGAATAAGGCTTTCGCTTCTATTATATTTTTTTAATAGTTTAAAGGCTTCTTCCCTTGTAGGTTTCTTGCTCATACTTTGACCTTCTTTCTTGATTGTTTTATGAAAATAGTAAGCTTAAATCATTGATATGTCAAGTTTTCACAAAAACAGCATAGAGTGATTTATATTTGCACGTATGCTGCGTCATTTTAAAGCAATAGGGTGCTATATTT
>JAAYKT010000380.1 GCA_012522255.1 Clostridiales bacterium | reverse complement strand
GGCGAGAGGCAGACAGCCCATATCCTAACCTCTGAAATCTGAGCTCTAACACCCATAGAAATACCCCAAATAACTCCTGAGCTCCGAGATCTGAGTTCTGAGGTCTAAAACGTAGCGGCAAAGCCCCCAAACTGCTAACACCTAACAGCTGATTAAAACCGACCAGGAGAACCGTCCCCCTGGTTGCCGTCCCCCTGGTTGCCAGACGCCCGTCACAGCATGTATTCTTTGATATCTTCGTCTTCGGCGGGTTTCACATTTACAAATTCATATTTGACTTCATCCAATCTTTTATATTTGACCGATACTTCTTCTTCGTCCTTGCCTTTGCTATACCTTGCAGTTATGGATGCCGTCAGATATATTTCATCTTCCGTAGGTTCATACCCCGAAGATGTTTTAAGCAGCACCGTAGAGCCTTTATGTTCAGCCGTATCAAATACCCACATATCTTCTGTAATATAATCTTTTAGCTTATCATATTCATCTTTGTTTCTGGTGCTTACCGCTTTTGCATTTTCAGTCAGTCTGAAATGCCTTCCGATATCCAATAGTTTTACATCGTTTACATCCGCTTCTTCTTTCCCATGTTCATATAAGTCCTTCAGCCTTCGCCCAAAATTCGGTTCGGTGAGAAAGCATCCCCCCGCCGGTGATGGGTATTCCACAATGCCCATTTCCTCTGCAAGCTGTATCTGAGGCTTTCGTGTCTTCCCACTAAAGCCAAGAAGTTTCGTCCTGTCTACAATTCCGTCCAATTCCATTTGCGTGGGAGGCAGTTTCAGCGCACTAAGGGGCCTGAGTATTTTATCCTCATAGCCTGACTCTTTTTTCACTATATTCAAGGACTGGATATTCTGCGACATAGGCCTTTGGTTTAACACTTCCCCAGTGATTAAAAAATCATAACCATGCTCTTCCATATATTTTCCGGCATAATTAAGCATCATGGCATGACAATCGATACATGGGTTCATGTTTTTACCGTAGCCGTGTTTTGGATCCTTTGTCATTTTCAAATGTTCTTTTGTAAAATCTATAATAATTAAGGGCATCCCTATTTGTTCTGCCATTTTCTCAGCATTCCGGCTTCCGAAAAAAGCTGATGCAAAGCATATGCCCGTGACCTCGATACCTTGATTTGCCACTAATTTTGCCGCCAATATGCTGTCCAAACCTCCTGATGTAAGTGCCAACGCTTTTGTCATATTTAGACCATTCCTTTCATTGCTATGAATTCTTCATGTATAAAAAACCCCTAAATTTCTTTTATCACTTTTGTCCATTTTATATTATTTTCAGTTACCTTTGCACCCAACATTCCTTGATCGGTCATATAGGACAGGTAAGCGGAAATAGTGGACGACGTAAGGTAATACTGGGAGATATTTAACTTAATGTTATATAAACCCGATATGTAAGCCACGATTTCCTCCCTAGACTTTGGTGAGTTACAAAAGGCCTCTATTTTATCTTTTATTTCATAAGTCTGCTCAATGTTTCTGTCAATGGTTGGGTTAGGGTCTTCCAAAACAACCCCGTGGGCAGGAACAAAATAATCATATTTCAAAGTTTTCAGATACTTCAAAGTGTCCAAGGCTTTGCCTATGTCCGTGCAGTAGGCCAGGGCGTATTTTTCCAATATCCTATCGGAGAAAAAAGCATCCCCCACAAAGAGCACATCGTCCGGAGTCGCAACGCCTATCATTTCGGGAGAATGTCCCGGCAAAGGTATGATATTTAATTCAACTCCTTCAATCTCCAGTTTTCCTTCTTGCACAACATAATCTACTTTGCTTTCCTTGGCCATTAGAAATTTATTTTTCATAACCGTAAGCGGATTTGCAGAGAAAAGATAATAAGGCTCCAAAATAGGGTTTTCTATGGCAGCCTTTTCCAAGCCTGATGCGTAGACCGGAATACTCTCCCTTTTTATTATAAAACTGTTGCCACCGCAATGATCTGCATGGAAGTGTGTATTTATTATTGCGGCTGGAATAAAGCCTTCTTCCTTAATGAGCCTCAATGTTTTTCTTCCCGAATCATCGTCTATTCCCGTGTCTACGATAATAGCCCTGCCTTCGTCGTTTACTATGATGCCGATACTTGCAGCGGTCTCAATATAATAAGTGTTTCCTTTAAGTTTGACTAATTTTGCCATGATTTTCACCTTTTTCGTTTTGTTTTCTATTATTATATCATTTGGGCATAAATTTAACACATAGACTTATCATGAGAATGCCGGGAATCAGACTT
>JAAYKT010000042.1 GCA_012522255.1 Clostridiales bacterium | reverse complement strand
CATCTATACTGTATCGGACAAAGCTCTTAAAAGCATTTTCAACCACCCGGTTCTCCTGCAAGAAAACCAACAAATCATTTCGGCTTTTATTCAGTAAAAATTTTTCATATTCTTTTAAAAGATTTATACCCTTTAAATAAGAATACAAAGCCGGCATGTCGACAAAGTGTATGATTTCCCTTTCCTTGTCAAAAATATACTCTTTTTTACCAATGGTTAGACCGGAACCGATATAAACAGGAGATAGGGTCTTAATTGTCAACTTCTTTCTTTCCAAATGCCCATACCTCATATATTCACCCCCGCAAAAAGAGTATTGGTGCAACGCCAGACGGGATGGCTGCCACTGTGAGACAAGTCCAGGACATTCCCTACAAATCTTTTGGATAAAACAGAACCTGCACTTAACATATAAATTGTTTTCTTTTTCAATTGTCTGTCAGAGTAAGTATTTGAATTTATAAACCCTCCACGGCGAAGAATTTTGTACCATCCATTTTCTACAATAACATTTAACTTTTCGTCTTTAGGCAATGCAGTACCAAGAAGCATCTGGTAAGGTGCTTGTACATCATTAAGAAAACACAATAGACTTTCAGACATTTGGTATTCACTTATTTCAAATTTGCCCAATCCGGAGGTTTGTTTGCCTCCTACTCCTGATAACCCTAAGTTCCTAAGGAGTTTGATGAATAAGGATTTTGCTTCCTCTTCTTCATATTTCAAAATTACATATAAGCCACAATCGGGTTTGAACTTCCATGCTGCAATATGATAAGGCATTGGTTCCACATTATCCTTTTTATTAACCTTAGTATATATAGAAATTTGCCCAAAAGAAAATTCGTAATCCGCCGGGTTTATTTCTCCGCCTTTTATGTCGTTCATATACTTATTAAATTGGTTGACAGGTATATATTCTATTCTTTTTAGTGCTTTTTTAATTTCCGGGCTTCCATCTCCTGCATTTCTTCTTTTCATATATAATATGGGTTTGGGCAAATACAGTTCATCATTTGAATAAGGCAGTGTATCGGAAATAGTTATTACTCCCGCACTGAAATACTCATATAGTTTATCTATAGTTTTATTTTTAGCGGCCTCACAACAAAGAGCACCAATCAGCGTATCAGATCTAATAGTCATTTCACCGTCTCCCAAGGAAGCTCCGCCATCTGAGTTACCTATATGTATTGCAGTCTTGAACTTCAATTTATATATTAAATAACTCATATTCCTCCACTTCCTTTAAAATGTCCAAAAGCTCCCCTTCACTTTGTGGACATTCATCTGATTTTATCTCGACTTTAAAATCCGTGAAGGCCACTCTGCCATAACCCCTGGACCCATGGCCTCCAAGATAATCCATAGATAAGAGCTTTAAGCCTTTGGCAATATTAGTGAAATCCTCTTTGATTTCATCCGCTTCAATATCGTAGACAATATTTATGGCAAATTCCGCACCCCTGGACACCCTTTCTATTTGCCGAGGCATAGCAACAGAGGTTAGCCTGTTTATGTTGTTTTCGAATTTAACTTCTGTCATACCGCCTCTTTCCTTTAACTCCTTTGCATTGGTAAGAAAAGCATCTGCAAATTGTAACCTGGCGGCTTTGGCCTTTTCATTTCTATCACCTGCCGTACCAAATAACCTTTTTATCTCCTCAGGATCTTCTCCCCATGGTTGAGTAATATAATGGTTCTTTAAAGCTTTTGCCAGCAAAGTCCTGGTTTTACCTTTTAAACTGGAGCCGGGTATCATTGGTTCCCCAGTGTATCCGTCTCTTACCACCGGGCTATCAACGGCGCCTATAGCTGAAAAAATATTTGTACCGCCTATATGCATTCCTGTAAGAAGCTGCATCTTGCAGTTAATTATTATCTTTCCGTACATATCATTGCCTCCTTAATATTCCTTTCCGCCATGATAACGGTGGTAAGCCACTAAGGCCTCCATATATCTGGCAAACTTTATAAACCGTTCTTTGCTGTTTCCTATACCATCAATTATTCTAATCAGTCCCGACTTTTTTACAAACGGATCTACTGTATCCGGCTCTCTGCCACTTTCATATATCAATCGTACTTTCAAGTATTCTATCCTTTCTTGTACTTCTTTGCTCAGTGTTTTGTTATGATCAGACACAACATCATTATAGATTTCACTCACCAAAGTCAATATGTTTCTTATCTTACTTGTAGTAAAATTCTGATATCTGCGATCAAGCTGCTTCCTCAGATCCAATATCACTGCTTCAGCCCTTTGGGTATAACTTTCTTCAATTTCCAATTCTTTTGCCTTGTTTTGGGTAACTGCAGTACTTTCTGTTTTATCATCTTTAAAGCCTGCTCTGCTAAAAGCATCTTTCATGCTACTCACCAATTATTGCCCCCTTTCGACTTTTCTCTATTCCTATAAGTAAATATTATAATAGCTGTAATAAGCTGTCTTCTTTCCTCTTCATCAAAAACCCAATTATAAACATTTGATGAAAACCTCCTATACAACTCCTTTTCCTCCTGGGCTGCTCTCTGCTCCGGTTCCTGTCTTGCCAGCAAATATGCCAATCTTGCTATATTTACGGAATCTTCTTTTGTTTTTCTTAAAAGCTCCAGTAT
>JAAYKT010000379.1 GCA_012522255.1 Clostridiales bacterium | reverse complement strand
ATTAAAGGTAACAGCATCGCGGGTATGGAGTCACCCACAATACCGATGATATAATCTGCAGTACCCAAATCTCCCATTACTGACCCGGAAGCCCAAGCCAGTATCAGGATGGTGTTAGTCAGGAACATTCCCTTTGCCCCGCTCAGCCATATGTCGATAGCCTCATTAAATGTCACAATTTTTTGCGCTACAGCCATTATTGCTGTCACAACTGTTGTAAACAACACAGACCATAATATTACCACCGAAGAATCAGCATCACCAAATGCATTTCTGATTCCGCTGATTGTAAACGATTCGTTCAGACCTCCGCCGTTATACCAAAGTCCGCCTACAATTGAGAATAAAAGAACCAGTATAGGAATAATAGCATTGTAAGGATTTAGCTTAGCCCCCTCTTTTGGCCTTACCAAATCATCGTCCTCTGTCATCATAGGACGTCCTTCATCAACTACTATCTTACCTGTTTTCCTTGCACGTATCTCAGCCTGATACATTGGGCCATAATCTCTCTTCATAAAAATCAATATCAGTACAAAAATAATTGCTAAAATATTATAAAATCTATATGGTACGCTTTTTACAAATAATTCATAAGCATTGACATCTACTCCTAAGGACTCGAAGGAAATTTTAATCATACTTATTTCGTATGCAATCCATGTGGAAATCAGTGCAATATCCGAGACAGGAGCTGAAGTAGAGTCAAGTACGAAAGACAGTTTTTCTGTGGACACTCTATTCTTCTCCGCCAAAGGTCTCATTGTAGGACCTACAATAAGGTTGCTGGCAATATCTTCAAAGAAAATTATCAGACAGAGCAGCCAGGTTATAAATAAAGTTCCTTTTGCACTATCCGCTTTTTTAGACAGAGCTTCCGCAATAGCCTGCATTCCGCCCATCTTAATCATTAGAGCTATAAGACCGCCTATACCGAATATGAAAATAACTAAGGCAGCATTCCAGGAATCAGTTGCTTCGCCTAAAATATAAGTGTCACATACCCTTAAAAACGCTTGAAATGCATTGCCATGATTTATTATAACAGTACCGGTAAAAATGCCTATAAAAAGAGACAAAACCACGTTTTTCGTTGTGAATGCCAATATTATTATCAAAACGGCAGGAAGTAAAGTCAGTATTCCAAAATTAGGACTTTCTGCACCGTCTGCAAAAGCCGGTGTTATAATTAACAATGCTGCTATAAGAAGAAACATAGTTATAAATATTTTTCTTTTACTCATCTCTTACCTCCATCTTACTTTTTAAATTAGTTACAAAATGATTTAACATTTCTGTGCTTTCATTGAGGGAATCATATACTTTATTCTTCATTTTTAATAATTCTGTTTTCCACAGGTTATAGTCATGTGTTCTGCTTTCTGCCTTTGCTTCTTTAATTTTTTCTATGGGGTAATATAGACTTGGGATAGGGTATTCCGCTATTACATAACAGCATGGGTCTTGTCCGTATCTGCCGGCGTGGGATCTGAGGGCAGGGGAAATTTTACCGGTTAGCTTCAACAGTAATTTGTTGTATTCTTTGATCATTTTTTCATCCATACGAGATTTTTCTATTTTAGAAAACTCTTCCGCTGCTTTTTGAAAATCTCTTGATATGCTCACGATTGCAGCTAATTCATCTATAGTTTCCTTACTGCCTGTCTTTACTATCACTTCTACTTTTTCTTTGACCTCTTTGGCAATTTCCATAAGGCTATAGGGAACCGTATCGCAGTTGCATAGTCTTAAAAGCAAAGTTGTAAAAACTTCGCAGTGCTTTACATATAATTCTTTATCTATTTTATCGATAGTATCCTCGTCACTATGAAGCCAAGGACTGTAAAAAGCATAGTTCAATTCTTTTAATTTTTCTTCCGTGTATTCAGTTGCAAATGAAATATAGGGAACGCCTATTCCGAAAAATGATGAATCTCCTCCTCCTTTATATGCCCAATTCCATTTCCCGTCAACTCCCCATATTTCCTTTATAATCTCCAATGCAAATTTTTTAACTTCACTTACACTTTCAATGCCGGGTATAGTGGTGCCTTTTATAGCTATGTTATCAACATTTAGATAAGCGATACATTTGCCGGCTATTTTATCCCAGTAGTTGTCAACGAACCAGGTTGAGCCGCCGCACTCTGCAACCTCGTGTCCATCCCAAAATGCAAAAACAATGTTTCTTTTTAATTTGTCTCTATGAT
>JAAYKT010000378.1 GCA_012522255.1 Clostridiales bacterium | reverse complement strand
CCCGTTCTCAATCTGCCCAAATAGTCGCTCAGACCGCCCACATTCCTGGAAATAGACATTTTGTTATCATTTAATATAACAATAATGTTTGTGTTAAGCCCAGCTGCATTATTAAGTGCTTCATAGGCCATACCTGCTCCCAATGAACCGTCACCGATAACAGCCACCACCGAATAATCTTCACCTTCTAAATCCCGCGCCTTTGCAAGGCCCAGAGCCGCTGATATTGATGTACTGCTGTGGCCTGTTTCAAATATATCATGCTCACTTTCGGAACGTTTGGGAAAACCGCTGATGCCTTTGTAGGTTCTGATGCTTTTAAAACTTTCTTTGCGACCGGTAAGTATTTTATGAGTATAACATTGATGCCCCACATCCCATATAATCTTATCCTCGGGGGAATTAAAAACCCGATGCAGCGCAATAGTCAATTCTATGGTTCCAAGATTTGATGACAGATGGCCGCCGTTTCTGGATACTATATCAATTATGTATTCTCGTATTTCATCACTTAAAGTGTATAAGTCCTTATAGTCTAAATTTTTTAAACCCGTAGGGGTATCTATGTTTTCAAGTATTTTATTCATTGTCCTACCGCCTTTATGTTAGAATGTTTGCAATAATTATGCCCAACAAGGCTCCTGCAAGCACCTCTACAGGCGTATGTCCCAATAATTCTTTGAGCTTTTCTTCGCCTAAAGGTTTGTGTTGCGCCAAGTCGTTTATAATTATATTTAGAATTTTGGCTTGTTTTCCCGCAGCTCTCCTCACACCCGCCGCATCATACATGACTATAAAAGCTAAAACAATTGAAATAGCAAAGGAAGGTGAATCCCACCCGTTTATTTTACCCACCGAGGTTGCCAAAGACATAACAAAAGCCGTATGTGAACTTGGCATACCTCCCGCACCGACAAAACGGGTCAAATCCAATTTTTTATCTTTATATAAAGAAAGGAGTATTTTTAATGTCTGTGCAATAAACCACGCCACCATACAAGAAATCAGTACTTTATTTTGAAATATCCCTCTATAAAAAGTCACGTTCAACCTCCTAAATATCCCTGCAAATAATATAATCTGCAAGGTTTTTAAAGAGTATCCCTTTATCGCCGTAAACACTTATTATTTTCTTTGCTTCGTCTACTGTTTCTTTTGCTATTTTCTCTGATTCCAAAATGCCAAAATATTTAACGTAAGTTGACTTTTTTTCATCTTTACCCGTATCCTTGCCCAATCTTTCTTTATTACCTTTTATATCCAATATATCATCGGCAATTTGAAATGCCCTGCCAATAAGATTACCATACTCATTTATAGTTTCCATGTCCTTTTTTGGGGCATTGGCAATAAGCGCCCCCACGGTTAGGGAAGCCTTGAGCAAGGCACCTGTTTTTTTGTCATGTATGTTTTTTAATTCTTCATGGGATATATTTTTGTTTTCATAATACAAATCCATGGCCTGGCCGCCTATCATGCCTTTGACTCCGGCTGCCCTGCTTATTTCTTGTGCTGCCATGATAAATTCAGGCCTATTATCATTTGAAATGGTTTCAAGCAAGATTTCATAAGCCTTGTTCAAAAGTGCATCTCCCGCCAAAACAGCAAACCCTTCGCCAAACACTCTATGATTTGTTAGCTTGCCTCTCCTGTAATCATCATTATTCATGGCAGGAAGATCATCATGTATCAAAGAATATGTGTGAATAAACTCTAAACTGCATGCAAAAGGCATAAGCTTCTTTACATCACCGTTAAACAACTCACAGGCCATAATGGCAAGAATAGGCCTTAATCTTTTGCCGCCGGCAAAAAGACTGTAAGCCATAGCCTCGCGTACAACGGGTGCATCTATTTCATTATAAATATATTTTTTTAATGATTCCTCTATAAGAACTCTTTTTTCGGCAATGTAATTGCGTAGCTCCATTTACAGTTCCTCTCCCAAAAAATCAGTTTCCTTATAAGAATTGTTTTCTTTCATTATCATGGAAATCTTTCCTTCGGCATCTTCAAGAATTTTATTGCAATACTCTGACAGCTTAACACCTTCCTGATATGCTTTTAAGGAATCTTCAAGATTAAGATTGCCTTTTTCAAGACTGCCGACTATTTCCTCCAACATTTCCATGGCTTTTTCAAAGCTTAGTTTGCTACTCATATTAATCCCCTTTGCATTTTGATTTGACAGTTGCCAATATGCTGCCGTCTTTTACTATAACCTTGATATTTTCACCGACGGATATTTGTTTGACTGAGGTGATCAATGTTCCGTCTTCTTTTTTCTTTACAAAAGAATAACCTCTCAAAAGATTTGAAGCAGGGTTCAAAATACTTAACTTTTCAACATTGCGTTTCAAATTTTCTCTGTCATTCCTTACATATAATTCCATATTATCATTTAATTTATTCTTTAGGGTTTCCAGTGTTTGCCTAAAATTGGCAACTTTGGTTTCTATAATTCTGAAGGTGTAGCTTTTTTTAGTATCATCAAGCCTAACTCTTTTACTTTTTATATAAGATAATATACCCAAATACATTTGGCTGTCTATCTTTTTGAGATTGGATCTAAGCTGCTGTATTTCAGGAACAACTATCTCCGCAGCTGCAGACGGCGTGGCTGCCCTTTCATCAGCCACAAAATCCGCTATAGTATAATCAGTTTCGTGCCCCACCGCAGATACAACGGGAATTTTAGATTCATATATTGCCCTGGCAACTAACTCCTCATTAAAAGCCCACAATTCTTCTATTGAGCCGCCTCCTCTGCCTACAATAATGACATCCACATTATTCGCCTCATTAAAATATTTCAGGCCTTCCGCTATTTGACCCGATGCATCCGGCCCTTGAACAAGAACAGGATAGAGCAATATATTAACATTGGGGTTTCGCCTTTTTATTATCGAAATCATATCTCTCACTGCTGCTCCTGTGGGAGAAGTTATAATTGCAACTCTTTTCGGATAAAAAGGTAAAGGTTTTTTTATGTTCTTATCAAAAAAACCTTGTTTTTGCAACCTATTTTTGAGCTGCTCATAAGCTTTATACAGCTCCCCGGTGCCTTCTAAAATCAAACTTTCGGAATACAGTTGATATTGCCCGTCTCTTTCATAAACGGAAAAATAACCCCTTACAACGACCTGCATTCCTTCTTCCGGTATGAATTTGATTTTTGACACACTGCTTTTGAACATAACACATTTGATGCGTGAATTTCTGTCCTTTAGGGTAAAATACATATGCCCTGATGTGTGAATTTTAAGATTGGAAATCTCGCCTTTTACATAAATATATGATAAAAACAAATCCTTCTCCATGAGAAGCTTTATGTAAGTATTAACTTCAGAAACCGTAAAAACCTTTGTTCTGCCTTCCATTCCTACCTCCCAATGAGCATGTCCACAAAAATAATGCTATCTAAGTCTAAGAGCCTTGCTTATACTCTCTGACAATCCGGCCCAACACCCCGTTTATAAAACTGCCTGAGTCATCGGTGCCGTGTTCCTTGCCTAAATCAACTGCTTCGTTAATTACCACACTATCCGGTATATCTTCTCTGTACAAAATCTCATAAACAGCCAATTGCAATATTGCAAGATCAGTTTTGGCAATTCTCTTTATATTCCAGGATTTGAGGTTTTCTTCTATTACTTCGTTTATTCTATCTAAATTATCCATGGTGCCCTTAATCAATTCCGTAAAAAAAATCCTGTCCCTTTCGCTTAAATCATTCAGTAAACTTTCTTCGTTTTCATTTTCCTCAAACCAAATAACGGCATCCTCACTGAATGCCAAATCCATTGATTTTATAAATTCCGGTTCTTCCAAAAAAATCTTACTGAACAAAGCCCTAAAAACACCTTTTCTTGCTGTTCGCCTGCTCATAGACCCTCCCGTATTTAAAAAATTTATCTTTTTGTAAATCTTTTATATTATTAGCCATTGCCGAATACTCGATTCAAACTAACCCTCTGATTCTATCAGAGGGTTAGAATAAGCCGCTATTCTTCTTTAATATCTTTATCTATATTAACACCCTGTATATGAATATTTACCTCGACTACACTTAACCCCGTCATAGTCTCAACAGCCTTTTTAACATTTTCCTGAACCTGCCAGGCAACATCGGGAATTTTGACACCATATTCAACAACCACATATAAATCAATGGCGGTTTCCTTTTCGCCAACTTCCACTTTGATTCCCTTTGCCGGATTCTTTTTCCCCAGCATCTCAGTGATACTGTCAGCTATGCCGCCGCTCATCCCGATTATACCCTTGACCTCTCTGGCAGCCAGCTCAGCTATTATAGCGACAACATCATCCGATATCTTGACACTGCCGTACTCCTTAATAGTATCTTCATTTTGCAAACCCCGCACCTCCGGTTTCTATCTTTTTTCTATTTGTATTATAACAAATCAATACTTTGTTTACAAACATAACTAATCTTTCTTCATTATTTTAATGCTGTTGGCACCTAATTTGGTTTTTCTCATTACAATGTCTTGGATTTGCGCTATATTTGTCGGGTTGAGCTCATTTGCCTCTACCAATACCGTAACACTGTCATCGGTGAGAAATACCAATGCATCCTTAAAACCTCTTGCTATTATCAGGTTTTCTATAATCATTTCCTTTTCCGTCAAAGCAACTATTTTGACTATTTCATCTTGAGCCAATGTTTTAAAAGTCTCTTCCGTCCTTTCACT
>JAAYKT010000377.1 GCA_012522255.1 Clostridiales bacterium | reverse complement strand
GTGTTAACGGTATGAACACAACAGATGTAGAAAACCTGTGGAATATCAGGCAGACAGCAGGTATGGTATTTCAAAATCCCGATAACCAAATTGTTGCTACCATTGTAGAAGAGGATGTAGCCTTTGGACCGGAAAATTTGGGGGTTCCCCCATTGCAAATAAGAAAAAGAGTTGACGAATCTCTTTTAAGTGTCGGGATGTTTGAGTATAGAAAAAACAGTCCCCACTTGCTTTCCGGCGGACAAAAACAAAGAATAGCAATAGCGGGAATATTAGCTATGAAGCCTGAATGTATAGTATTGGATGAACCTACGGCTATGCTCGACCCTTCCGGGAGAAAAGAGGTTATAGATACCATTATGAAGCTGAACAAAGAAGAAAACATTACAATAGTCCTTATAACACATTATATGGATGAAGCTGTTAATGCCGATAAAGTCTATGTAATGGACAATGGGAAAATTCTTATGGAGGGGACACCAAAGGTAGTATTCTCACAGGTTAAGGCAATTAAAAAAGCAGGGCTTGATGTACCTCAAGTTACGGAATTGGCTCAAATGTTGATAGCGGAGGGCATAGATTTGCCTTCGGATATTCTTACGGTGAAAGAAATGGTGATAGAATTATGCCAATTAAAATAGAAAATCTGACACATATATATATGAAAGATACGGTATTTGAACACATAGCCTTAGATGATATCAGTTTGACCATAGAAGATGGTGAATTTATAGGTCTTATCGGGCATACGGGTTCGGGAAAATCCACTTTAATACAGCATCTTAACGGGCTGCTAAAACCTACATTCGGTAAAATTTTTTTAGATGATGTAGATATAAATTCAAAAGAAGCATCACTAAAGACAGTGAGACAAAAAGTAGGATTGGTCTTTCAATATCCAGAACATCAATTGTTTGAAGAAACTGTTTCTAAGGATATTGCATTTGGACCGAAAAACCTGGGTCTGGATGAAAAGGAGATAGAAAAAAGAGTAAAAACCTCATTGGAGTTAGTCGGTTTAAATTATGATGAAATAAAAAATTCTTCTCCTTTCGATTTGAGCGGAGGTCAAAAAAGGAGAATCGCCATTGCAGGAGTTGTAGCAATGAAACCGAAGGTTTTGATTTTAGATGAACCAACTGCGGGACTGGATCCAAGGGGCAGAGATGAAATATTGGGACATATAAAGAAATTACATATAAAAGAAAAGATGACGGTGCTTTTGGTATCACATAGTATGGAGGATATTGCAAGATTAGTTGATAAAATCATTGTCATGAACAGAGGCAAAATAATGCTCATAGATACGCCGGATAAAGTTTTTAAAGAGATTAAGTTATTGGAAAATGTAGGACTTGGGGTACCTCAAGTTTCATATCTTATGAGAGAATTAAAAGATAGAGGATTTCCCATAGAAGATTCAATCTCCACCGAAAAAGCTAAAGAAATGTTATTAAAGGTATTTAGAGGTAAAAAATATGCTTAAGGATATAACAATAGGCCAATATATTCCCGGCGATACAAAAGTACATAATTTGGACCCACGTGTAAAAATAATGATAACATTTGTTTTTATTGCATCCCTTTTTTTTATAAACAAGTATTTTACCTATATTTTTGTCATTGCATTTATGGCTTTGGCGCTTGCAATTTCAAAAATTGAACTTAAATATATGTTTAAAGGGCTGAAGCCCCTTATTGCAATCATTTTACTCACAGTAGCCTTAAATATTTTTATGACTGAGGGAGAAGTTATATACACCATATGGAAGCTCAAAGTGACAAGAGAAGGGTTGTCCCAAGCTGGGTTTATGGCACTTAGACTTATATTCCTTATTACCGGTGCGTCCTTGTTGACACTCACAACTTCGCCTATTTCATTAACCGATGGAATAGAAAAACTCCTCAGCCCCTTCAGAAAGATTGGTGTGCCGGCTCATGAAATTGCAATGATGATGACAATAGCATTAAGATTTATACCTACCTTGTTGGAAGAAACGGATAAAATTATGAAGGCGCAAATGGCGAGGGGTGCCGACTTTGAATCGGGAAATATAATAAAAAGAGCAAAAGCCATGATACCTCTATTAGTTCCGCTATTTATCTCGGCATTCAGAAGGGCGGACGAATTAGCTTTGGCAATGGAAGCAAGGTGTTATAGAGGCGGAGAAAACAGAACCAGAATGAAGCAGCTAAAGCTTGAATTAGTTGATTTGGGAGCTTCTTTAATAACTGTGGTATTTTTCGGAGCGATACTTTGGAGCAGGTACTTTGTCAAGTAGTCATTGCTTATGGGAGATGCGGTTCATGAGGAATATAAAATTAATAATAGAATATGATGGGACCGATTATAGCGGATGGCAGATTCAAAAAAATGCAAAGACAATACAAGAAGAAATACAAAAAGCGATATATAAAATAACAGATGAAAAGGTAAATCTGACAGGTGCCGGCCGGACAGATGCGGGAGTTCACGCGAAAGGGCAGGTGGCTAATTTTACAACAGCATCAAAGATAAAAGATAAACAATTTGCCTGGGCTTTGAACTCGGTTTTAAGTGAGGACATTATCATTAAGGATTCAATAGAAGTACCAATGAATTTTCATTCATGTTTTGACGCAAAATCAAAAATATACGGCTATACAATATATACTGGAACATTCCCTTCTGCAATAATGAGAAACTACATATACCACTTGAGATATAATCGAATTTTTGATATAGAAAAAACAAAAAGAGCTGCCGGATTTTTTATTGGCACACACGATTTTAAAGGATTTATGGCTGCCGGCAGCAACGTGAAAAGTACCGTCAGAACAATTTATGATATAGAATTTTGCGAAAACAAAGATGTTTTAGAAATCATTTATCACGGTAACGGGTTTTTATATAATATGATCAGAATAATTACCGGCACGTTAATAAATGCCGGAATCGGTAAAACCGATGTAGAAAAAATGCCCGAGATTATAGCAGCCGGCAATAGGGAATTAGCCGGCATAACCGTCCCTCCTCATGGGTTATGCCTAAAGAAGGTTTTTTATTAAAATTGATGGCTAATCATTGACACACCAGGGACGATGTATTAGAATGTTATTGTTGCATATAAGGATCCACTGCCCCGGATCGCGGTATATGAACATTTAAATAACATAAAAATAAAAGATGAGCTTTTACCATTAATGCGCTAATTTTATTTGTGGGGATAAAGCAAGTGCACCGGATGGTACATTAGTATTGTTTTTTATATTATTAAACATACTATTACAAGGAGGGGAATTCATGAAATCTTTTATGGCAAAGACTGAAGAAGTTGAAAGAAAATGGTATGTAATAGACGCTGAAGGAAAAGTTTTAGGCAGAATGGCCAGTGAGATAGCAAAGATTTTAAGAGGCAAAAATAAGCCTATATATACGCCTCATGTAGATACAGGTGATTTTGTTATAGTCATAAATGCAGATAAAGTTGTTTTGACCGGAAATAAATTGGATCAGAAATTATATAGAAGACACTCACAACATCCGGGTGGCTTAAAAGAAATACCATATAGAAAAATAATGGCCGAGAAGCCTGAATTTGCTGTATATCAAGCAGTTAAAGGAATGCTTCCTAACAACCCGTTGGGCAGGAAAATGCTCAAAAAGTTAAAAGTATATAAGGGCTCTGAGCATGGCCATCAGGCGCAAATGCCTGAAGCATTAGAGCTGAATATATAGAAAGGGAAGGAGGAAGTAATTATGGCTAAAGTACAATATTATGGAACCGGTAGAAGAAAAGATTCTGTTGCCAGGGTGAGATTGTTACCGGGTGACGGAAAAATAACTATAAATAGCAGAGGTATAGATAATTATTTTGGTATGGAAACCTTGAAATTAATTGTTAGACAGCCGTTAGTGCTTACAAATACAGTACAAAGATTTGATATTATAGTTAAAGTCAGTGGAGGCGGTTATACCGGCCAGGCAGGTGCCATAAGACACGGTATATCAAGAGCACTTTTAGAAGCCGACAAGGGGCTAAGGCCTATGCTTAAAAAAGCAGGTTTTTTAACCAGAGATTCAAGGATGAAGGAAAGAAAGAAATACGGTCTGAAAAAGGCACGAAAAGCATCGCAATTCTCAAAGAGATAATAATTTGGATAAAATCATATATGAAAGAGCCACCATTGGGTGGCTATTTTGTTTTGTTTGTGACAAGGGGACGGGGGTACTGTCATCCCGGATGTGACAGGGGGACGGCAG
>JAAYKT010000376.1 GCA_012522255.1 Clostridiales bacterium | reverse complement strand
TTCATAAAAATAAGACTTAACTACAGTGCCATCTTGTTTTTCCTCAACTATCTTGAATTTATTATTTGCAACAAAAGCAAAGTCCCGTATTGCTGACTCTTCAAATTCCCAGGTCACGTGAGTTTCACTCTCAGTTTTGTTTGTATTTTTCCCTGAAGCAGCTATAACATAATCCTTTGGAGCCTTTATACTGACCTTATAATCCGAAGCATCGCTGTAAAAAGGATCTCCAATGGGATAGTATCTGTCTAAATTCCAACCGTCTTTATCGTCATAAACCGCCGCAATAGGATACCAATTACCCAAATTAAAATGATCCTTACCGTAACCGAATCTTTCACAAGCCGGCGGTATAAATAATTTAAAACTTATCTTCAAAACGGTTCTGCCGCCAGGTTTTATGGGTTTATTCAGCTGAACCTGCAATATAGTGTTTCCCTCTCCGGAAAACGAATAATCCAACAACTTTTCTATGCCTTCTTCATACCCGCTTACAAACAAAATCTCTGCGTAACCGGGTTCAAAACCTCTTTTATATGCATTGTCAAAATCGTTAAAAAGAAACGGAGCTGTTTCTTTAGTCCTAAATGCATTAGGGTATACATGAAAATATATATCTTTCATCTCTATATTATCATTGTTATAATAATCAACAGTCTGAGTTGCAGAGAGTGTCTTATTGTCTGTATCCAATTCACATTCAATTTCATAAAGGCTTCTTTTGGGTTCTTCGTCTAAAACGAAAATCTCTTCTGTTTTATTAATTTTTACAACATAGATAACTGATGATATCAAAATAACCGATAATATAATAAACAGCCAAGTCCACCTTTTTCTCAATAAAATCAATTCCTTTCATAAACAGACTTGTTTTGAAATATATATATCTAAGCCAAAACCCATAAGATTCTTATCCCGGCTTTACTCCCTAATCCATAAGCTCATTTAATTGTTATGATAGCAATCCCAATGATATACTACAAGGGAGAAACTTTGACAATAACAGGAGTTGAGTAAATTGCATTTTTAGGGTATAATTTTATTACAAATAATAATAATGATTGGCAGAGTAGATGGTTTGCGTAAAGTGTTAGAGGATGGGACGTTGCCTCTAAACGAAAAACTAACTTTTGTTTGCGTTAAACTAATCGCGTTCGCTGGCACATCCGGAATCTGCTTTCTTGATGTGACAGTTAAGTCATATCATTTTGAAAGGAGATTTTTTTATGAAAAGACTGAATTCAAAATCAATTGCTTATTACGCTTTGTTGATTGCCCTGAACGTCATCCTATCAAGAGTGGGAAGCATCAGGATAGGCGGTGGCGGAGTGGAGTTCGTCAGAATAGGTTTTGGAGCCTTCCCTGTTGTTTTTGCAGGGCTGGTTTTTGGCCCCGTGGCCGGAGGCATAATAGGTGCGTTCGGAGATATAGTGGGAATATTGATAAGCCCCATGGGTCCTTATCTGCCCCATTTCACACTTAACGCAGCTCTGGGCGGAATAATCCCGGGTATAGTTATGATCAAATGCAAGGATAAAAAATGCTTGACCTCGTTTTGGAAACTCACCTTAGCCATATCAGCCGGACAGATTATAGCAGGTACATTGCTATGGGCCTATTTCATGAATTCGTTATTCGGCATGTCTTATACGGCAATACTGCCCACAAGGATAATCAGCCAACTGATTAACATACCCATATATGTTTACATGACAAAAGTAATTATAACACGACTGCCAATTGTGATTAAAGAAGGGTAGAGGGGTTCGAATCCCTTCTCATTTAGAAAATAAAACGCCAGGCCTTTGGCCTGACTTTTATTTTCTAAATGGCGGAGAAGGAGGGATTCCCGACGAGAGCCATGGGCTCTCTCTCTGGCCGGGGCGGATAAACGCTCCTTTAGTCGCGT
>JAAYKT010000375.1 GCA_012522255.1 Clostridiales bacterium | reverse complement strand
GTATCTATTTTCATAGGCATCAAGTGCATGGGACATACCTGTGCACATTTTGCACAACCAATACAAGGTGTAGTCGACGCGACTTGAGCTTCTTTTTTTGTTAAAAACAATAAAGCGGAGCTACCCTTTGACACTACAGGCTTAAAATTGTGTAGAGAAATACCCATCATAGGGCCTCCAGAGATTAATTTTGTTGTCGTTTTAAAGTAGCCTGTTTTTTCAATAATTTCACTAAAGGGAATACCTACACTTGCTATCAGATTAGCGGAGCGTAAAACCCCCTCTCCAGTGACGGTTAAGTATCTTGTGTAGGAAGGCTTACCTAAGTCTATGGCTTCATAGATTGCATGACAAGTGGATACATTAAGCACAATACAGCCTATGTCTGCTGGTAGGCCACCATTTGGAACAAGTCTTTTGGTCAAAGAATAGATTAACTGCTTTTCGCCCCCCTGTGGATACTTATTTTTCAATCTAAACACTTCTATTGAATCATCATCTGCTAGAAGTTCTTTGAATAAACCAATAGCGTCATCTTTATTTGCTTCTATTCCGATTAAAATTTTCCCTGCTCCCGTTGCTTTTTGAGCATATTTTGCACCTTTTAAAATTTCTTTTGTTTTCTCAAGCATAAGGCGGTAATCTATTGTAATATACGGCTCACATTCCGTGCCATTCACTATTAAGTAGTCTATTTTTTTCTTTACATCTAATTTAACATGCGTAGGGAATGTTGCTCCACCCATACCGACTATACCGGCCTCACTAACGCGATTAATTATATCTTCTCTTGTAGGATTTTCCAATATATCCATAAAAGATTTTGCATATTGAAAATCATTTTCTATAACGATATGTCTAATTTTTCGTCCTACTATATTTTCTCTGACTTCAAAATCTAAAACTTTCCCAGACACTGGGCTATGGACATTTGCAGAAACATAACTAGTTGCCTTTGCGATTAACTGTCCAACTGAAACGAAATCACCTTTTTCCACAACAGGAGCTGAAGGTGCCCCAATATGCTGAATCAATGGAACAAAAACTTTAGAGCCGGGTGTAACAGTCTCCAAAACAAAATTTTTACTTAAATTTTTCTTATCTTTTGGATATACTCCACCTCGTCTAAAAGCAACCTTTCCCAATGTTAAACTCCCTATTAATTTACATTCGACCTAATAATCATTATATAATGCAAGATAGATAATGTAAACATCTAAAACTTTTAAAAGAGGCTGTTTTACAGCCTTGTTAGTTCTCAACTTAAGTGCAACACTAAGTGCAATTTTGGAAAAAAAGTCGCAAAGTCAGTACAACTTGGGTAATTAATCTCTCCCCCTCTTAAGCTCTGAGTCGTTTTGGTTTAGAATTGTATTCACATACAAATACTCTAAAGGGGGAATAATGTCTAATGAAATAAAGAAATATAAACATTTAAGTTACAGGGAAAGAGCAATAATTGAACATGCTTTAAACAATAGAGCTACTTTTACTGATATTGCAAAAACACTAGGTAGAAACAAGAGTACAATTGCAAGAGAAGTTCAAAAAAACTTTTCAATTCTAAAAGCTAATCATTTCAATAATTCAAGTGAGAATAGTTGTGTGAAAAGAACTACTTGCAAGAAAACTAATCTGTGCGCTGTCTGTACCGAAAGGCATGAAAAATGCTCGTCATGCAAACGATGCAATTTAGAATGTTCAGAGTATGATCCGG
>JAAYKT010000374.1 GCA_012522255.1 Clostridiales bacterium | reverse complement strand
TTCGGTATACAGTTGGATAGGAGGGCTTCGGAGCAAGCAAGAAAAGGAACACCGGTCAAAAAAGAAGATTTGATAGTAGGAGATCTTGTATTCTTTTCCCAAACAGGGAAAAAGGTCGATCATGTCGGCATATATATAGGTGATGGAAAGTTCATTCACGCCAGCTCCTATAAAAGAGGAGTAGTTATCGACAGTTTTGGCAAATATACTGGTGTATATATGGGAGCAAGAAGATATTTGGATATAAGTAAGATTGAATGATTTAATGGGGAAAAAGAGTAGCAAAATTCGCTGCTCTTTCTTTTATTGCTACAGTTTACACTTTTGTTTGCTTAACTCTTCAAATGTCAGGAATATTAGTATTTTAAACACAGCTGCATTCCCCACGGTTTTTTGCTAAAACTACTTAATAATGATATTATGGGAAGAAAAAGCTGTTTAGAATATTTAGTATATTGAAATTCAGGAGGTAAATATGGTTAATAGTAAAAATTATGATTCCTATTCCAACTTGTGGTTCACTGAAGAAGAAGGCCACAATTTAAAATTGGATTATAGAATTAAAAATATCATTTTTGATGACTATTCTTCATTTCAGCATATTGTCGTAGCAGATTCTTATGATTTTGGAAAAATGCTTATACTTGATGATGCAATTCAGACAACAACTGCCGATGGTTTTATATATAATGAGATGATTTCACATGTACCAATCTGCTCCCATCCTAATCCGGAAAAGGTGCTTATTATAGGAGGCGGTGATTGCGGAGCAGTAAGGGAGATTGCTAAATACCCAAGCATTAAAAAAATTGATATGGTTGAAATAGATGAAATGGTGGTAATGGTATCAAAGGAATACTTAAAGGAAATTGCCGGTGATAAAATAGACAAAAGGATTAATTTTATCTTCGCCGACGGTGTAAACTATGCAAAGGAATGTAAAGAGCAATATGATATTATCATTGTTGATTCGTCAGACCCTGTAGGTCCTGCCGTTGAACTTTTTTCCCAAAATTTTTATGAAAATATATCAAAAATATTAAAAAACGATGGAATCTTTGCCTGTCAAAGCGAATCCCCTGTTTTTTATTCAGAAATCATGAAAAAAATATTCAAAACCTTACAAGATGTCTATAATGATGTCAAACTTTATACAGCAACCGTTCCTACATACCCGGGGGGATTATGGAGTTTCGCCGCGGCTTCTAAAACAAATATCATTACTGATAGCAAAAAACTCATAGGAAACACCAGATACATTAATGAAAGCATTTTGAAAAGTTGCTTTTGTTTACCTGAGTTTGTTGTTAAAATGCTGAAATAAATTAGTTTCGACTTTGATTAGTGTTTTCTAAAGGTTAGTCTGTTAAGTTTAATATAGACATGATTTAACTATTATTTTTTGTTCATGCCTCAATCTTTGCATCCGCCGTTTTTTCAAATCTTATTGCGCCTATTAGAAAAGTAATAATGGGACTAATAAAGCATAATACTGCGTAAGGACCGTAGGACAAGGCTGAAATTCCTGTTATCCCGTATATGATCAATGCATTTACGTTCCAGGGCAGTATAGGAGCCAATATTGTTCCTGTATCTGATATTGTTCTGGCAAGAACCTCCCTCCCCAGTCCCGTATGATCGAATCTTTCTTTTGCAAATTTAGCCGGTATCAAAATCGCCGCCGTTTGATCACATGTTATCACCATAAAGGCAATGCTCAAAAGCCCGGTTTTGAGTATTGTCTTAAACCTTCCATCATTTTCTTAATAAATAGTTTCAGTAAGTGATTTCAGCAAATGTGCGCCTTCTAATAGAGAGCTCAAGGTAACAGAGCCCATGACTATAAAAACTACTTCCAGCAAAGGCATGGCGCCCCCTCCGGAAATTAAAGCATCCAGGGAATCCAAACCTGTCTGGGCATTATAGCCCCATAATATCGTTTTTATCACTTGAACAAATCCGTTTTTTTGTATAATAATCGTAATAAATGAAGCTATCACTACACCGGCTGACATATTATAAACTATATTCAGGCCGATAAAGGCCAAAATTATAACAAGAAGGGGAAAAAGCAAAAAATATGGGGTTATAACAAAGCCTTGAGATATAGATTCACGATATTTTGCTATTATTTCAACATCAACACTTGTACTGTATTTCGCGCCTATAAAAGCATACACAAAGGATGATACCATAATAGTCGGTATCAATGTAAAAAGCGAAGCTTTAAGATAATACCAAAACTTAGTGCCTGTTATCTGAATTGTCAGATTGGTAAGGGAAGAAATAGGGGCTATTTTATCAGCGATAAAAGACCCTGATACTATTGCACCCAAGAGTATATGAGCCGGAATCTTAAGCCCGGCTCCCATGCCTAATAAGGCTATACCGATGGTGCTTAATGTACCGCAAGCAGTACCCATTACAAATGAAATTATAGCTGTGCCTAAAAAGGCAGCCAACAAAAGATTGACATCCTTTAAATAATCAAAGCCATAATAAATGATTGTGGGAACAATTCCTGAGGATAACCATATAGAAATTGTTGCACCCATTAAAAGTATTATATAAAAAATCGACTTGCACTCAATAACCCCATCTATCATCATGATTAGAAGGTTTTTTAACTTATAGCCTTTTTTCAATAAAAACAAAATTGTTAAAATATTTGCAACAGCAAAAGCTATTAAAAGCAATACATTCACCCCGTTTGGTTATGTTTGATAAAAGTTTGGAATAGCGAGAAGGACTATAAAATCAATATCAATTATACACTGAAAACGTGTTTTTTATAAGAGATGAATTTGTATAAAAAACATTAAAAGTTTCATTCCTGAATTGTAAAAGTAAAGTAGACCCCTGATATCTATGCAGTCTAATTTAGTCTTACAAATTGATGGGTCTAATTTAATCTTACAAAAGTTTTATTCTCCAAAGAATAGTTTATCTATTTTGAT
>JAAYKT010000373.1 GCA_012522255.1 Clostridiales bacterium | reverse complement strand
TTATTGATGGCTTGGGTACTTTCGCAGATGGGGTTTATCTTGATGAACTTAAACTCATTAGTGAAAACGATGCATTGCTTGCATATGAATTCACTTTTTTTATTTGTGGGTTTTTAGCTCTTTTATATATCACTTTATATAAAAAGCAACGTCTTTACATTATAAAAGAAAAAGACAGATTATTAGCTGCTATTTTTGAAACTGTCGGCCAGTTTTTCTATGTCTTTGCCATGTCAGGAAGTGCTATAGTAACAGCTCCTTTAGTATCGGCATATAGCGTTGTATCTGTTATTCTATCAGCAATTTTTTTAAAGGAAAAATTATTAAAAAAACAATACTTAATTATTTCTTATGCCATAATCGGTATTGTTTTGTTAGGCATTTCAGAACAGTTATGATAGTTCTTTAAGACTAAAGTTTATTAAATCCTTCAACTTCCCTATCCATTATTAATTAGCATATTGTAGCTATTCTCGCTGTAAAAGCATCGTAACTCCTTTTATATCATTTTCCAATTCATCACATTCTTCCCGTTGGCTTTTTATGTAGCTATCAAAAAGGTGGACTTTGTCCGGATATTTATCTTTCAGCTCTTCGGCTCTTTTTACTATTAATAACTGTTGTTCATAATTATTATTTTTTAATTCCTCACCAATATTAAATTTCTCATCAAGGAGCTTTACTTTAGCTTTTTTGAAAAACGAAATCCATTCTTCTCTTAAATAATATGTTTCATTGAATCCATTATTTCCATATGCATCATCAATGAATATATATCCCCCGCTTTTTACTGTATTTTTTAATTTTGAAATTGTTTCCAAAGGATTTCCCAATACATCGCCTACTGCTCCAAGAATTACAATATCAAAACCCTTTTCAACTGCCACCTCTTCATTAATATCTCCGGCTTGAAATTGGCATAAGTCTTCGACTCCATGTTCCAAAGCTTTTTTGTTAGCATAATCAATAAAATCCTTTATGATATCTATTCCTTTAACCTTACATCCGAAAGCTTTTGCTATTTGAATGCTTACTGCGCCTTTTCCACATGCCAAGTCTAATATTTTTGTTTTTTCCGATACTTGAAGATGATTAGCTATCATATCAATTATATCCTTTGGCGATGACCCTAATTCCCATAAATCCTGCAATAAATAAGGAAGGTAAGGAATAAGCTCCGTGGATTCCGCAGTCAAGGATTTTGCTAATTTTTCCTCTACCTTTGTCATATATTATCATCATCCTTTTATAACATTTTATATGCAAATATTGAGTGAGCCTTTAACACCTTTATATAAACGGTATAAGCCTGTAACTTTTTATGTTCTAAATATATTGCCAATCTCCCCTATCATAAAAACTTTTCCAAGTACAATTTTGCCGATCTGCTCATTTCAAAGGAAAAGTCAGCCATATACTTTCGCTCACATGAGTCTTTTAAATACTTTATAGTGTCTTTACCTTTATAGCCGGACTTTTCATACCTAATCCTATGCATTTCCAAATGCTCTTCCTTCGTAAGTTCTTTGTATTTGTTCTCAAAAACCAAATACTTGGGTTCAAGCCTTTGGGGCTTATTTCTCACTTTTTGAGACTGTGTCGGATAACCATAAACCAACATAGCTGCAGGAATAGCATAGTCAGGTAGATTCAGCAGATCGCGAACCTCTTCACAGTTTTCTAAAATATCACCAATATAGCAGGATCCCACTCCTAAGGATTCTGCCGCCACTACAGTGTTTTGAGCAGCTATAACCGCATCTGTATAGGCAAGGAGTATATCCCCGGCTCCGGGCGTTCTCGGGCTGCAATCTGCAACAGTATATGTGTCGTACCACCTTTGATAATCAGCAAGAAATATCAATACTAAAGGTGCTTTAGCAATAAATGGTTGATCATCACATGTTACAGATAGCTTTTCCTTTAAAGACTCATCCGTAATATCCAATATGGAATATAACATCATTGCCCCGGCTGTCGGTGCCTCAAAAGCAGCATTAATTATTTCTTTTTTAACTTCATCTGTAATAGCCTTATCCTCAAATACCCTCATTGATTTCCTGTTTTTTATCTGACTTAATACTTCATTCATATTTTAATCCACTCCCTAGCAATATAAATAGTACTACCCCATCTTTATCTTGTGTGCTGTAATAATTGTGTTGCTACGCGCATTTATAGTTATAACCACACCTTTACTATAGGCATACCAATTCTTGCCCCTTTTAATGGTGGTATCCGCTTGCTTTATAGTTTCCTTACACCACTCAGCAACATTTTCAACATCCAAGCTTAGATTTTTCTTTATGCGCACTACTCCTAATTCTGTTGTATGGAGTTTTTCTATATTTTCATTTAAATCATTCATTTTTAATACCACCTCGATCCCGTTTTAGGTATACCATATCAATAAGCTGTTTTCCATCTTCAAGCATGGGATGGTCATAATTGTCTGTGAAAAAGTTATGTATTCGATGTGATTCTACAAAGCCGCATTTTTTATAAAAAATAAGTGCAGAAGGAACATCACCTGTTCCAACAAGCATTGACTTGCATTCAGGGTAATATGAAAATAGAAAATCTATCAGTCTTTTCCCATAACCCTTTCGTTGGAAATCAGGCATAACCGCAATATTTTTAAGCTCATAAATACCATCCGCCTCTTTAGTAACCACACATTGGGCTTTTACTCCATTGTCGTTTAGAACAAACATTTCGCCATGTTCTAAGTACTTGTCTATCATGCTCTCTTGTTCGTCAGCTAATAATAACAAATCACTATATGCTTTCTTATCTTTTGAAACTTTACTTATATTCATAATATGAGCACCCCTAAAAATTTAGATATGTCAAATGTACTTGCTTGCTTCTTTTATGCTCAATTTATCCATTTTATCTTTGTGTCTTTCAATAAATTTTCTTACCCAATTAGGATTACTTTTTGAATAATCACGCAAACTCCACCCAATTGCTTTATTAATAAAGAACTCCGAACTGCCAAAATTATTCACCAAAATCCTTTCAAGCAACTCTGTATTTGTCTTATCTTTTCTGCTAAGCTGATGGTCAATAGAAATTCTACGTACCCAAAAGTCTTCATCTGTTGACCATTTAAGCATTAAATCATTAATGCTCTCGTCGACAAAAGCAATATTCCCTATGATTCTATCAAAACCATCAATGGTATCCCACCACTGCTTTGTTTTAATATATCTTTTCATATGTGGCACATCGTCATATGTTAAATATTTCTGCATTGCAACTAAATAGTCTATAACAAAATACTGAAATTCCCTGTATTCATCTTCATAGCATTTATTTAATAAATTCCAATTAAGAAGTTTTTTCCGTTTTTCTTCCTTTAAAAGTTCCTTGTAGATTGCTTTCCGCTTTGGTGACGGTAACCCGTAAAAAGGAAATAAATTTTTCATATATGCAGCCATTTTCACTGCATTTTCTTCGTCTCTATTTATTTCAAACTGTTCTTTTATTTCAAAATACATCTTTATATATAAGCCCCCAAGTTTAGATTTGACGTTCATACTCTTGCAGTATTCATTCAGGTTCCTATGACATTCTTTTTTGTGCGCATTTTATAAAAATTACGCAGTGATTTTTATGACTCCAGTCGCCTGTCACCTGTCTCCTGCTCCGATCTCATGTTTAGAAAAAGCTTCGTGCCAAGGACAGTTACCTAAATTATATATTATAGAGGCAGCAGGAGTTCAGGAGCCTGACTACAGCCATTAAAAGTATCTCACGCTCCCTGACGTCATTTTGACAGGTCTAATACTTGCCTTTGTAAAAGCCCTAACTACATCAAAGGGGCGTCCTACCCCGTGATGTCTAAGCCGACGTCCTGTCGGCTTTACGGGCTTTTTAACAAAGGCTTCGCTAAGACCTGTTTCAAAATGCATTAAACGTCCGCTTAGAGATATCTATTAATGCCTTTTATAGTTATGACATTCTGCTTAGATATATTTCTTAGATGCAATATGGTGTCAGCAATTATCGAATATTTATTGTAAAGGCAGCAT